>JAHDFT010000244.1:0-2727 GCA_020628015.1 Bacteroidota bacterium | reverse complement strand
AGCCAATCGGTATCAGGAAAAGGAAGGGGTGAGTGAGGTTTTTTTATATGAGATTAAGGAATTAAAAAAGGCAAGTACATTTATTTATGGGGCTGGTCTAATGCTTAAAACAGGGAATATATTAAAGGGTATGGACTGTGTTGAAGAAGAAGAATATTTAGTATTAATTGAAAAGTATTTTAAGAAATTAAATGAAGAGAGTACAAGTTTTGTCTCTAAAGAATTGGAAAATCTTACAGCTTTGAAATTTAAGTGTTTAGGGGAATTTAAATTTATAGAGGAGCGCAAAAAGGTTTTGGTTTATGTGCAAATTAATGAGGAGGCAATAGCACTTTGGGAACAATATGTTGCTATTTATAGTGATCCGAGTAAAAAAATATATGAAAAACGTATGGCTTTTGCAAAGATTAAAGCAGCTTTTTATAATTATGTAATTAATGTGAGTGAAAAGAATGCAAAAAAAGTATTTCAGGATAAAGAGCCAGTATTGCATTTTTATTTGTTGAGCAACAAGAAATTAATGCCTTACTATCAATATCAAAAAGAGGATTATAGGTTTAATTTAGGCTTTACTAGTTCTTAAAATTAAACATCAAAAAATCAAAAACACATCCAAAATGCAAACAATGCATCACCCAAAAACTAAAATCATTTTCCCAAAACATAAATTAATCCATCCAAAAACCAAAACAATAACCCAAAAACACAAAATAAACCTAGCAAAAAATAAAACCGATTAGAGCAGAAACAAAATAATACTTAAAGAGGATAAAAGAAAAAGTGCCGATTATAAAGTCATCCAATTCAAACAATAAAAAAACATGTTACAAACACGCTTACATTTTCCAGAAATTTTTCTCCGACAGCGAGATGGACATAAATTGCGAGGATATTTTAGTGATCGCTTTGGGGCGGATTCTGATTTATTTCACAATCATACCCCAGATGGGAAATGTATTTATCGTTATCCTTTGATTCAATATAAAGTGGTGAAGCGACATCCGATGTTGATCGGGATTAATGAGGGGGCGCATTTGTTGATGGAGCGTTTTTTACAGATTAAAAGGTTGGAGATTGAGGATCGGGTGTATCTTTTGGAGCAGAAACATATGAAGAGTGAGGAAGTGGAAGTGGGGGTGGTGAATGCTTTGAAGACTTATGAGTTGATGAGTCCGTGGCAGGCTTTGAATCAGAAGAATTACCAGATTTATTTGGGGCTGTCACCGAATGAAAAACAGGAGCAGTTGAATCGGATTTTAACGAATAATATTCTTGGCTTTTTTAAAAGTATTGATTGTCGAATTGAACAACAAATTTTGGTGACTACCCAGTTGACAGAGTTGCCGATTGCGTTTAAAAATAAAATCGTCTTGGGTTTTAAAGGTTCTTTTGTGGCGAATGTAGTATTGCCAGATTATATTGGTTTGGGTAAATCGGTGGCAAGGGGTTTTGGGGTAATTAAAAAAAGGAATAGGGAAAGATAAGATGTACACCCTACCTTTCCACTATTCGCCAACCATCATTTTATTCACTTATAAATACCTAATTTGTTTTAAATCTTAATTACAATCGCAACCGCCGTCTACAACAGTTGTATATTGTCTAGGTGTTTCTCCATTGTTATAGCTAACAATAACCATAGCATCAAAGCTTTGACCAAAACAATGTTCTGAACAGAATAATATTTCTCCATTAGGAGGTAAAGTCTCACCAGCATCTAGGTCAAAACAAAGGCTGCTAGTACCAGAGTCAGCAAGGATTCCTTCACTTACAGAGTAGCAAACTTCAGAGATAGTTCCTACACAATCGGCAATTGGACCTTCTTCAAATCCTAACTGAAGCACACCACTTTTACCACCGCCACAAAGTGTTGATGTTAAGCATTTGTGCACACCCTGTAAGGTTGGATGGGTACAACAAAGTGGTGGAGGGGTACAAGGCGAAGAACAAGTAATGTCAATACAACAACGAACATACTCTCCATTACTTAGAAAAACGTTAACACAAAGTGGTCCATGACTAAAGTCTTCGGTATGTGTTAAAGTAATGGTCTGACCTGAAATAAGACCTTCTACTTGTAATCCAGCAGGGGCTTCCCACTCATAGGTGACTATGTTTAAATAACTAGGTAGATCATGTACTGTTACATTATAAACGTGAGTACTGCCATAATCTATAAATTCGACTCCAGATACTTCACAGTGATAAGGAGGAGTTTCTTCCTGTTCACAAGTTGCACTAAGTAACATAAAAAGAGCCACGAATGCCAATAATAAACTTTTCATAATGAAAATAATTTTGAATGATTAATTAATACATGGAGTGAATTGAGTGAATCTCTTTTTTCATCTCTCTGTTTTTGATACTGTAAAATTAGGGTGTTTTGTGGCTGGAAAAAAAGACATTTTTTTTTAATTGTCTAATGGAGCGTATTTTTTGTATATTGTAATTGTCTGGTTATTATATTTTTGTGTGTTTTGGTTTTCTGTTTATACGACTTTTTTATATGAAAAAAATAGGGGGAAATTTGTAATATTGTAAAATTAATAAATGAGAAAGGGTGGAAGCTTTGTTGCTAAATAGAGGTGGGTTTGATTCATTTTGTGTAAAAGAAAAGAGTGTATGACATATTGGGGGATTTTTGATGCAATTCGGTAGCGTGCGACCCTGCTAGGGTAGGGTGTTCAAAATATCGAATAAAAGTTGCGGCCATTTTTGTTGTTAAAA
>JAHDFT010000243.1:1925-8458 GCA_020628015.1 Bacteroidota bacterium | reverse complement strand
TAACAGCCTTATCCTAAAACTTAAATAAGTGATTCAAGACCTCACTATATTTCTCTGCATTATCAGGAAAAACGGTGACAATCACCCCCTCATCAATCGTCTCTGCCAGCTTAATTGCCGAAGCCATATTCGCTGCTGAAGAAGGACTCAATAAATAACCCTCCTTTGCTGCAAATTTCTTAATCATATCGTAGGAAGCTAAGGTATCTATAGTCATTTCCTGATCAGCAATAGCAGCATCATAGATTTTAGGTACTCTTGCCGTTTCCATATGTTTCCAGCCCTCTAAGCCATGTAAAGCAATATCTGGCTGAACAGAAATGCATTGAATGGCTGGATTTAACTCATGTAATTTGCGAGTCGTCCCCATAAAAGTACCTGTGGTGCCTAATCCAGCGACAAAATGCGTTACTTTTCCGTCCGTCTCTCTAAAAATTTCCTCCGCAGTATGGTTATAGTGGGCTTTCCAGTTATTATCATTGGCATACTGGTCAGCATAATAATATTTATCAGGAAATTCTGCTTTCAACTCCTTTGCTTTGAGTTGTGCGCCATCAGTACCATCAAAACGAGAAGTATAAACGATATTCACCCCTAACGCATTGAGAATCATTTTTCGTTCTTTAGAGGCATTTTCTGGTAAACAAAGGGTGACAGGAATCTCCAAAGCAGCCCCAATCGAAGCGTAGGCAATTCCAGTATTTCCACTCGTTGCATCTAATAAATGCTTATTTCGATCCACCTTTCCTTCTAATAAAGCCTGTTTAAAAATATTGAATGCAGGTCTTGCCTTAACACTCCCTCCAAACTGTTGCCATTCTAGTTTGGCGTAAATAGATACCCCTTCTTTTTTGTATACATTCCGAATCGGATACAAAGGCGTATTACCTACAAAAGCTTCAATATCTTTAAGTCGTTTTATGAGTGGATTCATTTGTGTTGTCAATATTTCTTTAGGATTGGACATAAGTCTATAGGTTTTATCAGAGATTTGGGTTTAACTATTCTTAGGAACAGTCAAAAAACAAAAAAGCCTTTCCACATAACATATGCGGAAAGGCTTTCTCATTATTTGTCAAAAATACAAAGCTTCTCTGTTACCGCATAAGACGTATCTTGCGAGTACAACAACAACAGCAGCAACAAAATGTCATAGAAATGATTTGCATTGTATATTTTTAACTTTGTTCGCCAAATATAAAACAGATTTTTTAGAAATCCAAGATCAAAAGTAGTATCATGATGAAAATACTTTATTTTTCACTCCTGTCTTACTCTTTAATCAATCGTTTTACAATCTCCTCTCCATCTACCTTCATCCTAATGATATACGTTCCTTTAAAAAGATGAGATAAATCTAAAGTGGCTTCTTTATATTTTAATCGAAGGGCTTCATTTTCGTAAACCTGTTGTCCAATCAGACTAAAAATCTGAATACCGATATAATCTGTATGAACGCCCTCAGTTGTAATGTGTAAATGATCTTGTACAGGATTCGGATAAAAAGAAAATTGTGGAATGGCATCTGATAAAAGCACTCCTGTAGAGACATCTGGATTATCTGCTGGCTCTTCAGGATCAGGTGGTGTGATAATGGTTAAATTTCCCCAGCTAGAACCAGCATTCACCACCTCCTTGGTGGCTTCATTCTGCACAAAAGCAATGACATAAATATTATCTCCTACCCACTCCTTATCCAAAGTATAATCAAACTTGAAAGTCGTAGACACATTTTGAGGAGCTGCACTAAAGGTTTTTCCTTCCCAACCCCCAATTGTTTCTCGGAAAATATTATGATGCTTGGTCAACATCCCTTCATGTGGTGGTGTATAATGCACTTCCTTCTCTACAATCACCGTTCGCAGCACAAAATCCCCCTTAATACGCTCCCCTACCGTCTTCACCTTAACATTCACCTTGCGTTCTCCATCCTTTTCCTCTTCCGTTACTGTCAATTCTATAGGGCTTTTCTGGTCTAAATGTGGTCGAAGTTCATCCACATTCAACAAAGCGGTATCTTGATCTGCCAATTCCCCCATTACATAGACAAAAGGCACACCAGGCACTCGATAGTAGTTTTCCCTTTCCATAATCTCTATAGGATTGGCTTGGAAAAAAACATCATCAGCAATAGGCGTTGGCGTATGGTAACTAATTTGAATCACCCCTTTATCTTCATAAGGTTCCAAGATCAATTTTTCAAAATCTGGTTCCCCAAAAATACAAGGCGGACAATAAGTATTGCCAAATTCCTCTAATAGGACAATGCGCTCTGCCCCCTCCTGAGCAAAACTAATGGAAATGAAGCAGCTTAAAATAACAGAGAGTAGAAGTTTATGCATAAAACTGGCTTTGATAATATTACCACAATCTTAATACCAAATTACGACAAACAAAAGGCGTATACATTTCTAAAAAATGACAACCGTGCAGATTAATACCATAAAGCGGTATTTAGTTACCCCTCCTTTTGAATTATCCCCATATTTCTTTCCACCATTTTAGTTTAAAATGCTCTTTAGCAGATGATTGGCGAAAAAAAACGAGGCCTATATCATAAAGATCTATGGATAAAGTCACCGTCTCATTAGCGACAATTACCTCCCAAGCCGCTTCCATTTCTCCCGACCAGTGAATATCATCTAGTACAATTAGTCCATTTTCTGTTACATAAGGTAGACATTGATTGAAATAGTCTAAAGTAGGTTGATATTGATGATTGCCATCGAGGTAGATCAAATCAAATTTACCTTTATCATTTAATACTTTAGGTAAAACATCCTTAAAATCTCCTTTTACTACATTTATTTTGTTTAATTGTAAAGCATCCCAATTTCGATAAGCAATTTGCGCTAAATTTTTACAGCCCTCAATGGAGGTTACTTCTGCATTTGTATTCCCTGATGCCATATAAGCCGTTCCTAAACCTAGAGCTGTTCCTAATTCAAGTATTTGATTTGCTTGAAAATACTTGACCAATTTAAATAATAATTGTCCCTTCTGTGGGCTTACCGATGCATAACGAGCAATATCCGCCACTTTTCGCTCCTTTCCCTTCATTTGTTGAGAACCTGCCCCAAGGTCATTCACCTCTACTTTCATCTTAGATTGCTTCAATGCACTACGAAGGTTTTCTATTTTCCGAAATGCATAATACTGTCTAGTATCATAAATAACTTCCTCAGCCAATTCATATAAAAACGGCGAATGTAAATAATACTTCGTTTGTGCCTTCAATAGGTGATTCAATAAACTCCTAGCCTGATGTAATTTGCTCAATGATTTTGTTTTAATGATGGTGTCTCCTAATTTTTGACTAATTGATGGAACAAAATTAAATATTAATGCTCAATCGCTCAAATCTAATATCCCAATAATTCATGTATGGTTACTTATCTTGCGCTTCTTACACCCTCAATTATACAGAAAATATTATCTTTGTACCAAGCATTTATACTAAAAAAATCTAAAACAATGAGAAATATCATATTAGGCATTTGCTTATTACTAATGGGTAGCTTGTGGGCTTGTAATAATGCTAAACAAGCACAGGAAGGTCAACAATTTTTTGGTGAAAAAATTACGGATAAAAATGTAAGTACCATCCAAAATATGTTGAATGAAATGGAAAAAACAGGAGCTGCTGAAATGCAAACCAAAGTAGCAGGCGAAGTAACAGATGTTTGTCAAATGAAAGGCTGCTGGATGACCCTTAAGAAACCAGACGGAGATAATATGCGAGTCAGATTTAAAGATTATGGTTTTTTTATGCCTAAAGATTTGGCAGGACAAGAGGTGATTGTCAGAGGTATTGCAAAATTGGATACTACATCAGTAGATCTGTTGCGTCATTATGCGGAGGATGCGGGAGAACCTGCCGAAGAAATTGCTAAAATTACCGAACCTTTAGTTGAGGTAACTTTTGAGGCAGATGGAGTGATGATAAAAAAATAAAAATGAGTGAACTTTTTTTGCATCAGTAAAGTTGATAAAGCATCTGATTGAAACCTTTTTTTGGGTTTTAAGAAAATAAAAATCAATTTTTAGTTTAATTTTCTTTGAAATTCCAAAAACACCCTTTATATTTGCATCGCTTTATTGATAAGCATAAATCATAAAGGTTGATTTCGTAGCTCAGTTGGTAGAGCATCTCCCTTTTAAGGAGAGGGTCCTGGGTTCGAGCCCCAGCGAAATCACAAACAAGCCTCCAAGCTATTTTTAGCTTGGAGGTTTTTTTTATAATACGTAGTTTGAACTTGGGGCTGATTCAGGTATTCACATTGATCCAGCAAATGTAGCTAATGAGGCAGAACGAGGTATTTTGGAAAATGTAGAAGGTTCTTTTCATAGTCACCCTAGTGGCACTTTTGGAGGAGGAGATTATAGTGCCCCCTGCCAAATCTGCTTCACAAATTCCATCTGGCAATTTAGAAAAAAAGCAAGGAGGAGATATTGGTTATTCTGCGGATCACCCTGGTGTACATATAATGATTCCATTAGGAGAACCAGATGAAGTTTTCTTACTGGAAAATGGTGTACAAGCAAGTTTACCTTATAAAGTCTTTTTTAAACTTGGAAAATAAATGAAATTACTAGTTAACATTATCCTACTTATCAGCTTAAACTTAGCTGTCAGAGCGCAAAATGAACCTATTCAACTACAATTCCAAAAAAAACAACAAGTATTATCCTATCAAAATGCTTGTATTACCCTATTTTTAGATCAAGATACCATTATCCTTCCCATTAATGAACAACAAATATCTTTACCTAACTTGCCTAATGGTAAAAAAGACATAAATTTAAATATATGTATCTGCATAGATGAATACAGACTATTTTTCAACCAAATAAGTCCTGCCCTTTTAAATAATTTCAATGCGACTGATTGGATATTTGAAATAGATTATCCACCTTTTAGGCGAAAACAAAAGAAATATACTTACAGGTTTGTTGATAAATGGCATAAAGTAAAATACATTTATAATTGGACAATGGTTCCTAGAGACGAAAATGAAAATACATTATATACAAAAGTTATTCGTAAAAAGGATATAAAATATTTAAACCAAGACTGTAAATGCAACAACAAATAATAATACTTAGTAACAGCTAAAAAATAAACCTGCATCTTGTTTTTTGCCTCGTCTAGCTACAAATTAACCGAACAAAAATGCCTAATTTATTTTTTGCTTGTTACTTACTTTAAAGTACAAAATACCTATAGTGATGGAACAGAAATAAATTAGTCCATATCCTTTATTATTTAGTTTAATACTGCGTTACAAAAATATTACGTACATTCCATGTATGCGCTATTTTTGCGCCTTGTCTTAGACTAAATAATGGAAAGCCTATTTCGGCCTAATTTATTTCTAATCCATCACATAGAATAAGGAATAGTAAAAAAAAAATTCCTCATTTTGATTACTGATAGATTAAAAATAAAGCCAATACACAAATAAAACATTTACATAAATAATATAAACAACATACTGACAATCAAAGCAAAAAATCCAACAATTGAACTTTCAGAACTTTCTGAAACTACGCAAATCAATAATAATCAAACAAATACACAGTAAAAAAGTAACAAATAAAAAAGTAACTAAACCTAAACAAGAACAGCCTACCTAATCATTTTTTCAACTTTCTCCCTGAAACAAAAACACATAAAAAAATAACCTCTGCATAATCACCTAATTATCAAAACAAAAAAACAACAAATAATATCAATCACTAAATTCAGCCATTTTGTTTAATGAATGTTAATTTATGTTAAACAGATTTAGTCTATTTTTTTGATAAAAATTCCTCAACAAATACCCTCAATCTCTTCAAAGCCTTTCTACAAACATAAAAAAATAATAATCAAAACAATACAAAACATAAAAAAACACAATTGATAGTTTTTCTATTTCGCCTATGTTACTACGAAAATTACTTGTTTAATTTAAAAGGCAAAAAAGCTAAACAAAACTTGCATTTTCTACAAATCTCCTTTATATTTGTTTAAAAGATACCTCCACATCATTAAACAAAAGTATTATGACTACTTTAGATTTTAATCGTTCCATCGTCAATTTAGCTACCAATCTCAAGCCTTATGCTATTAACTTAACCAAAGACATGGAAGCATCTAAGGATCTATTACAAGAGACTATGCTTCGTGCTTTTGCTAATAGGGATAAATTCAAAGAAGGGACTAACTTAAAGGCTTGGTTGTTCACAATTATGCGTAATATCTTCATCAACAGTTATCGAAAGAAGGTTAAACAAAATACATTGATTGATGTTACGGATAACCAATATTACATTAATTCAGCAGGAAATGCGGAGAAAAATCGTGCAGATGGAAATTTTATGATCCAAGATATGGAAAAAGCTATTGGTCGCTTAAGTGATGATTATCGTATTCCTTTTATGATGCACTTTACAGGATATAAGTATCATGAAATTGCTGATGATTTAAAATTGCCATTAGGTACTGTGAAAAGTCGTATTTTCTTTGCTAGAAAAGAGTTAAAAGCTAA
>JAHDFT010000243.1:0-1825 GCA_020628015.1 Bacteroidota bacterium | reverse complement strand
CATTAGGTACTGTGAAAAGTCGTATTTTCTTTGCTAGAAAAGAGTTAAAAGCTAATTTACGACCCTATAATCCTGTTGTTACAAACTAATTTTTTATTCATTTTTCAAAAAAGCCATTGGCCGCTCTTTATATGATGACTATGTGTATTATTTTACCACACTGATCTATTAATTAACTTTATATTACTACCTACCCCACTACTCATAAAGAAACTCCCAAGCAGTTCTATAATTTGATTTTTGTTCTAAGAATTGAAGTAATTGTTTATAAAACTTGTGATTGGCTAAAGTTGCACTATCGCCAGTCATGACTAATTTTTTCTTGGCTCTGGTCATAGCAACATTCATCCTTCTCACATCTGCTAAAAAGCCAATTTCACCTTCTTCATTACTCCTAACAAGACTAATCGCAATAATATCTCTTTCTTGACCTTGGAAACCATCCACAGTATGGATAGAAATGTTGTCTTTCAAAGCCAACAGGTTTTCATAGTCATTCAATCTACGACGTAGGTATCTCACCTGCGCCTTGTATGGGGAAATAATGCCTAGTGTGAGCTTCTCCCAGGCATCTTCATCTTCTGCTTGAGCTGCTGTTAATAATAAATCGAGGTATTTGAGTAGTAAATCCCCTTCCTTCGGATTACTTCTACTCAATCGATCTTCGATTAACTGCTGCTCTTCAAAGCCAGTACCTGCGGTATCAATAAAATCAATGGGTGTGAAGGTTAACTCCTCCTCCCCTAGTGTCTGCGTGGCTACAGAATCATGTGCTTTCAGTCCGTTATTATAAAACAACTGACTAGGAAACTGCATGATTTCTGCATTCATCCGATACTGGGTGTCTAACATAATGGAAGCATCTGTTCGCTTAATGCATTTTTCAAAAAGTGAAGTCATTAAGCCTCCTTTAAGTCCATCTTTTGATTTTACTGTTGGTGGTAATTGACAATGATCCCCAGCAAATACGACTCTTTTGGCCCTTGTAATCGGAATCCAAGTAGCTGGCTCTAATGCCTGACCAGCTTCATCTATAAAAACGGTATCAAAGAGACAATTACGTAATGCTTCACTAGAACTACCCACCAAAGTTGAAGTAATGACCTGTGCATTGGCAATGACAGATTGAGTAATGTATCGTTCCAATGCTCGTATATCATTCATCAATTCCCTAGCTTGTATTCGATTTTCCTTTCGTTCTTCTCGTTCTTTATCTCCAAAAGTGCGATGATACTTGTGTATTTGTTTCTGTAAATCTTTTGCTTGTCTTCGATATTGTTTAAGGGTTTTATAATCAGCATGACTCAAAAAATGGGCATCAAAAGTCGCATTGGCCAAATGATCATTGACCCTTGCTGGATGTCCCATTCGCACAACGTGAATATTTTGTTCTAATAACTTAGCGGTTAATAAGTCTACAGCCGTATTGCTAGGCGCACAGACCAATACTTGTGGTAACTGTTTTAATTGCTGCACAATTGCCTGTACCAAAGTTGTCGTCTTGCCTGTTCCAGGAGGACCGTGAACAATAGCCACATCTTTTGACCGCTTTATAAGTGCAGTAGCTTGATTTTGTGAAGGATTCAGATTTTTATAGATTGGAGCAAATAATTCCTCAATCAAAAAGGGTTTGCGATAACCTAACAAAATTTCTCTCAATTCCGCCAAACGATTTTTTTCCGCCTTCAATACCTTACTTAAGGCAATACTCATTTCTTTAAAAGTCGTTTCATTATACAATAGATCAACTCCCAAACGAGCAGAATCAATCCATTCTGGTAGTGCTTGCTCTCTCAAAGCTAGGATGAGACTATTCTCCTTCACT
>JAHDFT010000242.1 GCA_020628015.1 Bacteroidota bacterium | reverse complement strand
GATAAATTTCCCTAACCAAAATTTGTACACTTATTTTTCACTCGTTCCTAATAAAGGATATGGCCGAATTTATTTCTGTTCCATCACTATAAGTACTTTGTGGATAAAGTCACACAAATATCCCACTTCAAAAAGTTATCCACATTTATTTTCCACTTTACTTACTGTAGATGCTGAGTTTATCCACATTTCTTAGAGTTATCAACAGCAACTTTGTGGATAACTTTATCAAGCTATTCCCATTTTTAATCCATCATTTGGACTTTATCCACAAGTCTCTACACTCTTTACTTTATCAATTGTTTTCTGGTAAAACGCTTCATAGAGTGGTAAAACGTTATTGATGTCAAAAGTCTTTGCTTGTTTTTTAGCCGCTTTTCTAAATGCTTTCATACGCTCTTTTGTTTCTAAGATGTATAAAGCATTTTTCGCCATTTCTTCTACATTCCCTACATCACTTAAAAAACCCGTTTCTCCATCAATATTGATTTCTGGTAAACCACCTGCATTAGAGGAAATAACAGGTACTTCACAAGCCATCGCTTCTAGGGCAGCTAATCCAAAACTCTCTTTTTCGGATGGCATCAAAAATACATCTGCAATAGCCAATAATTCTCCAATAGCATCCTGTTTGCCTAAGAAGCGTACATCTCTATCAAGGGACAGTTCTCGACATAGTTTTTCTGCTCGTTTTCTTTCTGGGCCATCACCAACCAATAATAATTTGGATTTCTTTTGTTGATTGACCAAATGAAAAATCCCCACTACATCTTCAATCCGTTTTACCCTTCTAAAATTCGAGATGTGCATTAAAATAGGCTCGTCATCTGGTGCAATGGCTTTTTTGAAATGATCTTTATCAAATTTTTGGAAGGCTTTGAAATCAATAAAGTTAGGTATGACCTCGATGTGATTACAAACTCCAAAGTGTTCAAAGGTTTCTTGGCGCAGACTTTCAGAAACAGCAGTAACCCCATCAGATTTTTGAATAGAAAAAGTAACCACAGGTTCAAAGGTAACATCTTTGCCGACTAGAGTAATATCGGTACCATGTAGTGTTGTCACCACAGGAATGCAAATACCATTCGTTTTCAAAATTTGTTTGGCCAAATAAGCTGCCGAAGCATGTGGTATCGCATAATGCACATGCACAATATCTATATGTTGGTATCTAACAACATCGAATATCTTTCCTGCTAAAGCTGTTTCATAAGGCGGAAAGGCAAAAAGTGGGTAATTGGAAAAACTCACCTCATGAAATACAATATTTGTTTCAAAAAAAGGCAGTCGAGCGGGTTTTTCATAGGCAATGAAATGAATTTCATGCCCTTTTTTAGCTAAGGCCTTTCCTAGCTCTGTTGCTACCACACCACTTCCCCCATAAGTTGGGTAGCAGACTATTGCAATTTTCATATGTTCCTAGATTGTTAATAAATAAACGTATTGACTATTTTTAATTGTTTCTTTTTTGATGCCTTAAACAACAAATAAAATACACAAATTGTTGAAGTTCCTAATCTGCTTAATGAACCACGTTTTTCACAAAAGTTATGCACATTGTGGATAAAGTCATCATCAAAAAATAGACATGATAACTTAATCAACTTCATGTACTGCTATTATTCAGGAAAAATATGCTTTAATAACGAGTGAAAAATAAATTCCCGATTTTGATTAGGGAAATTATCTTTTAACTGTTACTTATCCACAGAAGTTATACACATTGTGGATAAAGTCATCATTAAAAAATAGACATGATAACTTAATCAACTTCATGTATTACTATTCTTCATCCCAAATACCCTTTATCCACAATAGTTATACACATTGTGGATAAAAATAAGCAACAAAATTATTTCTATTTTATCACTCCTCCTTTTTTACAATTATTTAGTGTTTAAATGCTTACGTTCTATTTGAAAAGCTAATAAACAAAATCCCACTAGCAAGCAAATTCTAACTGGATAGGCTATTATAGCAGTCCAAGTAGAAATGATAAAGATTTCCAACAATACTACACTAATAGCAATGCTTAAATATAAAGCCAATCGTTTTAAATCGTAGGGAATGGGGTAATATTTTTTACTTAATAGATAGGAAATTGCCACCATTGTAGCATAACAGACCAAAGTAGTCCAAGCCGAACCAACATAACTAAATACAGGTACTAGTAAAATATTGAGTGCAACGGTAATGACTGCACCAGTTAAAGAGATACCTGCTCCTATTTTGGTATTATTACTGACTTTATACCAGATCGCCAAATTGTAATACACACCCAAAAATAAATTGGCCAACAATAAAATGGGTACTACTTTCAATCCTTGTCTATAATCTCCTTGTATAAAATATTGCAAAATGTCCATAAAAGCCATTACCCCCATAAATACCAAGCAACCTACAATAAAAAAGTACTTCATGGAGTCGGCATAAATTTGTTGGGCATCAGCATGATTGGCTCTTTGAAAGAAAAAGGGTTCTGCACCCATTTTAAAGGCTTGGGTAAATAGGGTCATTAAAATACTCAATTTGTAAACCGCTCCATAAATCCCTACTTGCCCCATATTCGCATCAAAATCACCATCTAACAAAAACTTCATGGCAAAACGGTCAAGTAATTCATTGATTGTACCTGATAAACCCACAATAATTAAAGGCCAAGCAAATAATAACATGGTTTTCCACAATTGCTTATCGAAGCTCCATTGGATCGTCAAAATTTCTGTGAGCAATAGCAAGAGCGTTAATAAGCTCGCTACGAAGTTGGCAACAAACACATAACCTATGCCTAAATCTGGAAAATAAATCGTATTCCAGAAACTACTAGAGGCAGCTAAATCAGGTAAAAACTTAAGAAAAAAGACAACTAATCCTACATAAACACAAATGTTGATAATCTTTAGGGTAGAAAATTTGATGGCTTTTTCTTTGAATCGCAACCAAGCAAAGGGTAAGGCACATAAAGCATCAAAACCAACAATCCATATTACTGTTAATACTGTCCATTTCAAATGATCTGGATAACCAAATAGTTGTGTAAAAGGAGTAATACCAATGCTTAAGCACAAAACCACCAAAATGGTTGTACTCATTATGGAAATCATGCCTGTAGTATATACCCGTTCTGGTGGGTCAACATCTTTGCTATATCTAAAAAAAGCAGTCTCCATTCCATAAGTGAATAATACCATCATAAAACCTGCAAGCGCATATAAATCTGTGATCACCCCATATACTTCCTTACTCAATGTATAGGTTAAAAAAGGAGTTAAGAGATAATTCATCAGACGAGCAACAATAGTACTCAGCCCATAGATAGCAGTATGCCCTGCTAATTTCTTTAAAAGTGGTAAACTCATAAATACTGATCGTTAAGTAATGGCGCAATGTTAGGTAATATTTTTGATGCCAAAAAATAACTATTGCAGAAAAAAAACTTCTACAAGAATAACTAATAGTCTATATACACCTATTTCATTATAAAACAGAAGATAAGTAGTTGCTAATTTTAAGGATAATCTTAAGTATAAAATCAATACTTATCCACAATTTCAAATGACTAATTTTTAGTCCAATTCTGACACTAAATTAAGATTTTATAAATAGTAAAATATGATGTTTAAAATCCTTTTGTATAGTTTTCCACACAATGTGCATAAAAATGTTGACAACTTTTATTTTAAGCATTTTTTACTATAAGCAATCATGGTCAATCGGCTCAGTAAAGCACATAAGCAATACAACAAACAAAAATATTAAACTGTTATATAAATGTCATGCATTGCCTTTAGTATTCATTTTACATCCCTTATAAAGGCATCATCACCAGTTGCGTCTATTCTACTGTATAAAGCATTCAAATAGCTGTGTAATTAATTTAAAACCTATGTCTAGCATAGTTTATAGCTATTAATTCTGCCTTTAATGAATTTGTATTAGGAAATTAATGATGGCATCACAATTTAGAAAAGTCTAAAAAAAGTTATAAACATTACAAATTATCAAACTACATAAAAAACTAACAAACAGTACATAAAGGAACCCACTTATCCACAAGTTAAGCCTTAAAATTGTGGATATAGTGGTGATTATTGTGTGGATAAGTGGGTAAGCTATCCACATCACCAAACTAAGTGTGGAAATGTGGAATTTAATTCACAATCACTACACAGCTTATCCACAAAGAACAGAATTGTTATACAGTATCTTATACTAAAAAGTTATCCTGTGGATTAAGTATCCACAGACTGTGGATAAATCTTTAAATTATTGTTTATCAAGTAATTAGACTGTTAATAACTTGTGGAAAAGTATCAAGTAAATCTTAATAATGAAATATCCAAGTATAAAAGTACAAAGAAATTAACTTATCCACAGTCCTAATTACTCTTACTCTTTTTTAATTTTAATAAATAAAAGAATAATAATAGTAAGAAAAGAAAACTGCTCTAATCTGAATTAGCTTATTTGAATTTTTGAAAAGTAATGGTGATCTTTGTGAAAACGGAAGGGGATATGTGTCTGTTAAAAGTCAGCAAAAAACAAGATGAAATGTCAGAAAAGTAAATCACCCAGAAAATATTGATAGTACAAAAAAAAGTAATAAATAGCGAAATAAGAGAGCAAAAAAGAATGTTTAAATGTGGAAAACTTTGTGGATAAGTACTGAAAAACCTTAGAAAATGAACCTAAGATAAATAAAAAATAGAAAGCTATTTTTGAAATTAAATGACTTTGTGGATAAAAGATACTTTGTTTTTCTAAGTTGTTGATTATCAGTTGTTTTTAGGTGCTGAAAAATGTGGAAAACCTTGTGGATAACTACGGGAATCGTTTTAAAATATAGGCTTTTTGATGCTTTTATCAACTAGGAAAGCAGTATAGATTTTTTTTTCATAAAAATGTGGATGAATAACTATTTGGTTTCGTTATAATTACGTCAATTATAGCATTTTTAGAAACCCTAAACATTAGGTAATACTATATAAGAAATAATGTTGATTAGCGTGTGTTAATTGTGGATAAGTCAAAAAATAAGTTCCCGATTTTGATTAGGGAACTTATTTTTCACTCATTACTAAATAGAGGTTTACTACTGTAGATATGCTTATTTTTTATCCCCTACACCTTACTACTTAGGATGGTATTGACGAACTGCATTTTCTAAGATAGTAGCCTTATCCATAGTGACTTTTTTCGTTTGTCGTTTATTGTATAACTTTAATTGATCAACATATTGACTAGCAGTATTGGTAGTATTGAAAGGCAATAAATTTTCAGTTTTTTCCACACCATCTTTTGAAAAGGAAACAAAATGTGTATAAGTATCACCAAAAATAATGCGGTATTTACCATCTTTATAAGGAATAGAATAATTTGCCATTAATACATCAGAATACCCATCTACAGGATAATCCTTATCTTGGCGAACGAAACGCTGTATTTCCGATAATTTCACCTTAATCGTCCCAAAATGTTTTGTTAAATGATCTTTTGCATGTCTTACAGCTTCAACAATTAAAGGTTTGTCTATTTCTACACCAGAAATAAAAGCACCATCATCGTATAATTTTTTGCGGAAGATATAATTGAAAGTCAGTAAAAACAAAGTAGCCTTTTCTGATTCCATTGTAACCTTTCCATCGAATTCTTGTAAGCTAGTGAGCGTATTTTTTATATCTGGATATTCCTCTGCTTTCAATTCTTTTAATAGGCTAATAGACCTTAAAAATTTACTGTCCTTTGGAAAATTAGAATCAAACTTGATGGCTTTCATGTCTTCATAGCTAATGTAGTCTTTATTATCTATCAATTCCATGAATCGTTCTGAACGATTGTTTTCTCCTGGACGACCGTCCACATAACTAGCCAAATGATGTGTATCAAAATTTTCTTCTGCACAAGTAGCATTATAAGGACTATTATTGGTATTGAAAACATATCCACAATTAGGATTGAAAACATGTGGAAGACTATCTAAACTATACATTTCTGTCCAACGCAATTGACTCGAATGACCAGGTACAACTTTTTCCCAATTCACTCCCTCTACCATTGGTCGTTTGGGTAGAAAACCATTGGTGAGATAATAAATATTAGAATTTTTATCGGCATAGACTAAATTGAACATGGCTATTTTCTGTGTTTCAAGTGCTGCACGAAAGGTTTCATAATCTTGCGCTTTATTCATTTTGTAGTATTGTTCACCTGCCCCTACCCTTTCATAGGCAAAAGAACGAATAGCATAATAATTGCCATCTTTTGATTTTACAGTAGCACCAAATTGACTCCAATAAGTTGTTTTGGGAATGGTGAGTACTAAAGGACCTAGTTTCACCTTGAGTTTAACCTTACGCTTTTCCAAATCATACCATTTCCCATCCAACTCATATTTTAAACGTTCTTTGGGATGCATCTTAAGTTGGTAAATATCAACCAAATCCATGTGATTATAAGTTTGTCCCCAACCGAGAGATTCATTGTGTCCCATAAATATAGATGTTCCTCCTTGAAAGAGGACACCATTGATATTGAGTCCTTCTTCACTTTGTAGATGTGCCTCGTAGAAGGTAAACGCCCCATCTACCATAAAATGAGGGTTGATACAAAGATAGGTGTTACCATCTTTGGTCATATTGCTATTGAAGGCAAATGCATTAGAACCCAAACCTGGCACATTTTTTTTATCAAATTGACCACTTACAGAACGGTCTACTGCATCTGCTACACCAGCTAATGCAGAAAAGGCAACCAGATAAGCACTCACAATATCTTTAGGGACAACAGGAAAAGCTTGAGATACATGGACTCGCTTGGGGTATGCTTTTGCAAATGCATTAACACCTTGACAATAGCCATCCAAGTAGCGTATATAGGCTTCACTCAATTGTGGATAAGCTTTTTCCACAGTATTTTTAGCATCAATAGCATGGACAAAATAATCTATGGCGGCTCCGTCTTTATTCTTTCTGCCCATCATGCCCTTAGCAGTCAATAACATGTCTTGCATCTGTTCAAAGCCATCTTCAGCATTTGCCCAAGCCAAACCGTAAGCTACTTCTGCATCTGTCGGGGCAAAAATATGTGGGACACCATATTGATCTCTTGCAATGGTGATATTGTCTGGATTAATCTTTTGTGCTTGAATTGTTGTTGATAAGAAAACCCCTAATAAAAAGAGGATTATTGGAAATGTCTTTTTCATAAGTGATTGTTTTGGAAAGGAAATTTTATGATAATTATACCTTATGTGAGTAACAATTCAACACTATTTTTTTTAAGAAATCAAATAAAATCAATGAATGATAGGGATAAATCAATGAAATGACTATAATTATTTCCTATCTTTAAGCATCCTAAAAAAATGAAAAAATGCTGCCACAAGCTCATGAAATTTTAAAGCGTCATTCATTAAGGGTAACGGCTTGTAGACAAAAGGTAATTGAATTATTTTTAGAGAAGGCTTTTGCTGTAGGCCAGCCTGAATTGGAACGACGATTAACTCAGTTTGACCGAGTTACGATATATCGAACACTTAGTACTTTTATGGAGAAAGGAATCATTCATCAAGTATTGGATGATGATAACTCTATGAAGTATGCTTTGTGTGCCGAAGAATGTACTGCTCATGTACATCAGGATCATCATGTGCATTTTAAATGTACTTCATGTCAATTGATTCAATGTTTAGATGAAGTCGAAATTCCTAAAGTAGATTTACCGCAAGGATTTCAGTTTATGAGTGCTGATTTTTTAATTAAGGGAGTTTGTAATAGTTGTAGTATTTTAGCATAATTCAGCTATTGTAATTGTCAATAAATAAAAATATCATGAAACAAATAGTACCTATATTGTTTTTGGCTTGTATGACCTTATTTGCTTGTAATAATAATGGAGGACAGGCAAATAAGGAACCTAAAAAAGAAAATACGGCTGCAAAGAAACAGCCAGCAAAAGCGAGTAATTATGAATCTCCTATGGAGCGATTGGCTATGGAATTAGCAGATTGTGTCAAGGTAGAATATTTGATGTATAATCTAGGTATGACTTTTGAATCTCCTTCCGAAACAGAGGCTAAAAGATATTATGGGTATTTGGTGGATCAACCTGCAAATGAAACCAATTGTAAGAAGGATTACGATGGGAGTATTGTCTTCAAAAATGCGAATGGTGATATTAAAATGGGGATGGAATTTAATCTACCGCAATTGAGTAATTGTAATCGAGTGATGTTTCAATTGGATGGAAAAGAATACAGAGTGCCTTATAATCAAGCAGGGATTCAGTTTTTTGATCAAGTATTGAAGCTAAGACAAAATCCAAATCCTAATGGACAGTAAAAAATGGTATTGGGAAAATGATTTATAGTTTTGACGAAAGAAGCAAAATGCCTTTTTTCTTTCAACATTAAGTAAGTAAATTAGTAACAAGCAAAAAATAAATTAGGCATGTTTGTTCGGTTAATTTG
>JAHDFT010000241.1:4834-8469 GCA_020628015.1 Bacteroidota bacterium | reverse complement strand
CATCTTGGTCAAACAGTTGCTGTATCTGGAAAGTTGAAATGGAAAAAAAGTAAAAATGGGCAGGCTGCTTTTCCTGTCTTAAAAGTGGGAGATGCTTGTATTTATTTGGCAGATTTACCAGAACGATTTACCAAAGCAAATGCAGCGAATAAGAAAGTAAGTATGATTGCTCGACTTTTGCAAAATCCACCATTTTATCTACCAGCAATGGGGACTTTCCTTCCAGGTGTTGGGGAGTTTGCTTATGCGAATGAGATTTTGTGGATGGAGGTGAAATAGTATTCTATTAGTACTGTAGAGCCACATTCCAATGTAATGTGGCTCTACTACAATATTTCGCCTACAGTTTTAATAGAAACAAACCTTACCTACTCCACAAATTATACTTCAAAATACAATAAATCGCCCTCACCCCATCCTTCCAATTGATTTTTTTACCTTCTGCATAGGTACGTCCATAATAAGAAATACCCACCTCATAGATGCGAATATTGGAAATTCTAGAAATTTTGGCGGTGACTTCAGGCTCAAAACCAAAACGGTTTTCTTTTAAGGATAAACTTTTGATAATCGGCGCACGAAATAATTTGTAACAGGTCTCCATATCTGTTAGATTGAGATTAGTAAACATATTGGAGATAAAGGTGAGAAATTTATTACCTATCGAGTGCCAGAAAAATAAAATACGATGCGGCTTTCCACCCATAAAACGAGAACCATAAACCACATCTGCATGACCGTCTAAAATGGGTTGTAATAATTTATTATATTCCTGTGGGTCGTATTCTAAATCCGCATCCTGAATAATGACATAATGCCCTTTAGCCTTGCGAATACCTGTGTGTAAAGCAGCTCCTTTCCCCATATTCTTTTCATGTTCATAAAACTGAATATTCATAGATGGATTAGCATTCATATAAGTTTGAATGGCTTCCTTAGTACCATCTGTAGAATAATCATTGACCAAAATAACTTCCTTTGCTAAATTGCCAATCAATTGAACCGCCTTCACTTTATCTAGTATGAGGTGAATCGTTGCTGCTTCATTATAAGCAGGTATAATAATAGAAAGGGTTTCCGTTTGTGTAGCCTCCATAATTACATATTCTGTTGTATAATTCTTATAGTATTCATCATTACTTTATAGCTCAATTCTATATCTCAAAACAGGAATGATACCCAGTTGGCTTCTACTTTCAATACTGTCCGTTTCGGGCGCATAATATCGACGTAGTTCATTCTTTCGATTCGTTAAATTAAGTATATCTAGGGTGATTGCCCAAGCATAATTGGGTTTATTTTTCCGATAGACAAAGCCCAAATCTATGCGAAAATAATTCGCTACTTGATCTGCAAAGGCATTATTGTCATCAGAAATAGTTCGCCCTGCTGTTCTAGAAGCGGCCAGGTCAATTGGATGCACTCGCCTTCCGCCTCCCCAAAAGAGCTTAGTATTTAGACTGATCCAATTGCTTTTTGGATGCTTACCCACCTGAAAATCTTTTCCCCCAGTAAAATTAATGACAAAGTTACTATTATATTTTGTACTTCTCCAAATTCCATCCCCTGCTAAATACTTTGATTCAAAAAGGGAAATATTACTTAGAAAATAATAAGCATTATGCAGGTATTTTTCTAAGGTCAACTCCAATCCATAATTCCTCCCTAAGCCAATATTTTCCAAATTTCTAGTAGAATATCCATCCACCTTATTAATCAAAGAATAAGTACCATTAGCTCTAGGATCAGCAGGAATATCATACAAAGATTGATAATAGCCCTCAACTTTGCATTGCAAATAATTATTTATTCTATAGTTACTTCCAACAACTAAATGCCTTGCTTTGGTCAATTCTAAATCTGCATTCCGATATAAAATAGTATCTCCACGATCTATTTTGTTGAGATAAGTAGCCAATGGCTCCAAACGGCTATGTAAACCAGCTCCTACATTTATCGCCAACTTAGGATGTAATTGCCATTTCAATCCTATTCTTGGTTCTATACTATAAGACTGATTCAATAGAAAAAATAGGCTATGTACACCTGTATGGAGGGTCAAATCTGGTGAAATACGGTATTTCCATTGTAGATAAGCCTGAGCTAAAGCCGTATTGCCCCCTGATTGATGTTTGGTATAAGTACTGTCTATCTCAGGAAACATAAAGGCAACATGGGCATCATAATACAATTGTTGAAAAATGGCTCCATAACGTAGGTGATGTTTAGCAGATAATTTATGATTCATCTGACTATTGATCCGAAAACTATAATTATTCACCCGATCATCAAAAACTGGCTCAAATTGCTCTTGCTGATTGATGTCCAAATAGCCTTCTTGGTAAAGTACTTGGTAAGCATCAAAACTAGCAGTAGTATGTATATAAGATTTGGGATTTAAAATGTATTTATGACTCAAACCTACTACGCCCATATTATAATGAAATTCATTTTGCTGGGCATCGGTCAAATCATCCCATTCTTCAGAAGGCTTGGTAGGCGGTTCAATAGAACCACTTAATCCACCAATTCCAAATAAGGAAAATTGACCTAGTTTATTGGTAGGAAAATACAGCTTGAAATTAATGTCTTGAAAATTGGTGTAGGCTTGTCCTCTAATATTGTATCCTAGTAAGCGGATAAGGGTAAGGGTAGAAAAGCGATAATTAACTAAATAGGAAGCTGGTTTTCCTTTTATAAATGGTCCTTCTAATGCCGCATCTATACCAATCAAGCCCAATTGTAGCGTATATTCTCGTTTTTCAGTATTTCCATTTCGCATACTGAGGTCAAAAACGCCAGACATGGCATTCCCATATTCGGCAGGAAAGGCGGAGGTAAAAAAATCAGAACGGCTAAGGACATTATTACTTAATAAACTAATGCCTCCTCCACCGCCACCTTCAGAGGCAAAGTGATTGGGATTGGGGATTTCAATGCCTTCTAGTCGCCACAATAAACCTTTAGGCGCATTTCCTCGCACAACAATCTCATTTCCGACATCACTATTCATACTCACCCCTGCAAAAGACTGTACCAAACGAGCAGGATCACCAATACTTCCAGCAAACCGCTCTGATTGCTCGATACTAAAGGAATTTGCACTAATGACCGCCATATCATTGACTGGCTCTCCATCTCGCTGGGCATGAATCACCAACTCCTCTAATTGTACTACAGATTCGGTCAAATCCAAATTCAAGACCACTTCTTTCCCACTACCTACCAATAATGCAGGTATATATAAATCCTCATAACCCAAATAAGACACTTTTAAATCCCATTTGCCTACAGGTACTTTGGAAAAATAGAATTGACCTGCTGTATCTGTAACCGCTCCCAAAAAAAGACTATCTTTGAGCAGCATAATATTGGCACCAAACAAGGGATATTGAGATTGAGCATCTACCAACTGTCCCCTAATGGTTTGAGATAGGTCTTGGGCATAAGCATAATAGTGACATAGGCTTAATACCAATAAAACAATAATTGGTTTCATTTATTTTAGGCTAATTATTTCAGGAATAGTAATAAAACAAATCTACAAATGCTCCAATTTTGGCTACATCAAATTGATCAACTTTTTGGGATTGACCAACTCCTAGCAACGGAGCTAAGTCCAGCACTAACGATAA
>JAHDFT010000241.1:0-4734 GCA_020628015.1 Bacteroidota bacterium | reverse complement strand
AATCCTTAAGCAATTTACATTTTCAAGAAGGACATTTTGAAGCACTTCCTTTTGAAGATAATAGCTTTGATTTGGTCTTTTCTATTGAGGCATTAAGCCATAGTTTGCAGATGCCACAAGCGGTAAAAGAGGCTGCTAGAGTTTTACATAAGGGAGGTTTATTGGTCTTATTTGATGGTTATCACCCCTCCCCTATTCCTAATATGTCTAAAGACCATCAAATTGCTGCTAAATTGATTGCCCTTGCCTTTGCCATGAATACCTTTCCAACCTATCCTTCTTTTACCCAACTCCTAGCACAAGAAGGCTTCCGAATACAACAAAAAGTAGATTATTCTCGATCCATGTTACCCAACTTACTACGTTTTCAAGATGGTGGAAAAAAACTATTTCGTTATCCTAAACTCACCAAAGCTATTATTAAAAGTCACCTAGTGCCAGAAAGCCTTATCAAACATTCTATTGCAGGGCTTTTGGCTCCTTACTTAATGGAAGAAGGCTTATTGGCTTATTATAAGTTGGTTTGTCAATACAATTAAAGGCATCTGATCAATAGATAGGCTCATTTTCCTTATTTTTACTTTTCTATTTTCTAAAACTTCATTTCAAATGCAAATACAAAACAAAAATATTGTCATTACTGGTACTGGTTCAGGTATTGGAAAAGCTCTTGCGATTGAGTGTGCTAAGGCAGGAGCGAATGTGATTATCAATGATTATAAGAGCGACTTATTACAGGAAACGGTGACTTATCTTAAGGCTTTGGGCGGCAATCATCGGGTCATGGCTAAGGCATTTGATGTATCAGATAGAGCTGCTTTTGAAAATTTTGCTAAAGAAGCGATTGAAGAAATGGGGACTATAGATGGAGTCATTAATAATGCTGGTGTTGCACTAGGCCGTTTTTCTGTAGAAGAAACTCCTTATGAGGATTTTGAATGGTTATTAGGAATCAATTTATGGGGCATGATCTATGGCACTAAATCTTTTCTGCCTCACCTCATTTCCCGTCCCGAAGCTTTTGTAGTCAATATTTCCAGTATATTTGGTATTATGGGCGTAGGCTTTCAATCTGCTTATTGTACCTCTAAATTTGCCATTCGAGGCTTTACCGAATCCCTACGTATGGAAATGCAAGGTTTACACCCTCATGTCAAGGTGATTTCGGTTCATCCAGGTGGTATTGATACCAATATTGCTCGTAACTCTCGCTGGGCTGAAGATGCCAATGAAGCCGAACGCCAACAAAGTATCCAAGATTTTGAGAAGTTACTTGCCAAAACGTCTTCTGAACAGGCTGCCAAAGTGATTATAAAAGGCATTCAAAAAAAGCAAGAGCGAATTTTGATTGGTAATGATGCCAAACTAGCTGATCGAGTTGTCAGATGGTTACCAGAAAGCTATACCAAAGTCGTGATGCGACAATTTAAGAAAAATTTTGATACAGATAAATGGGAAAAATAATTCTATCGTAAATGACTTTATTTCACCCAAAAACTCCCCAAACACTTCATCAATACACCCATAGTCAATATACCAGCTTCTGTTGGTATATCTTGCCATTGCACGACCCAATCAATAATGTAAACTCCGATACAACAAACAATTCCAAATAACATCAATCCTTTGAAAAAATAGCGTTTTTTGGAAAACACCCCTACTGGAACTAAGAAAAACAAAGGATTTCCCCAAAGCATATTCCAGTTTTCATTGGTAACGGTATAATCAGAATAAAACCACATAAATAACATAATCAAGCCCATAATACCTAGAATGGGAAATAGTAAAGCATCTAGCCAAGTCAATCTATATCCTTTAAATAATTGTAAAAGCGATAAAATAACTAAGATTAGGGTCAAAGCTCCAAACACGAATATAGGATGCTTCCAGAAAGGCAAACCATCATCTAAGTAAGGTGCAGCAGTAATAATATCTTTGGATTCCTCCACTAATTTTTGCCAAACGCCTATCTCGTCTTTCACCTTCGCTTGAGCAAAAAATTCGGATAAATAACGAGGTAAAAACATCCAATTCTCGGCTGGTGCCTCTCGGTCTACTGTTTGTCCTAAAATTAAATTGATCCCCAATTTTACCCAAGGCATTCGTTCTAAATTCTGAGCAATTAACTCCCTAAAGGTCTTTCCTTTTGCACTTTCAGGATATTCAAATTTTATATCCTCCTGAATCACCTCCTTCAATACATCCTTGATTCGGCTGGCACAATTATCATAAAAGAAATCATATTTATAAAAACGATTTTCTGGCAAACGATTAATTTTCAAAAAATTAACTACTGCTGTCTCTTGAGATGGAGTCAAATTTAGTGGTTGTTCTATGACAGAACGATTATCTCGCTTATATACAGAATTAAAACTTTTAAATCTTTGAACTCCAAGTAGGTAATTCAACCGACCTCTAGCAAATTTGAAATAAAAGTTAGGTGTATTAAAATTAAAAATACCATAATTATACACCACATCCATTCCACGAGCTGGATCTTGCACTCGAATTGCACTATGTCCAAAGGCAGTATATAATTCACTTCCTTGTGAGCAAGTTAATAGACTGATTTTTATATCATTAGCATCTTCCTGCCCCTTTACTTCAAAAGACCAGCCGATCCCAATCATAACTATCCCTAATAGTAAGATTATATTTTTCATACTTTCTTCAAAATACAATTTGAACTAAAATGTTTCAAACAAACTTTGAAAATAGTAACTTTGTATGTAAATAAGAAATTGTAAAAAACAATTAGTTTATAACTTTACACTAAAATATGGCTAGATTATACAATAAAATAGATAAAAAAATCCTCAAACAACAACTTCAAGAAAGTGAAGAAGCACGCATCACACTTTCTTTTTATAAATATGCCAAAATTGCAGATCCGCAAGCTTTCAGGGATGATTTATATAAAACCTGGGAAAAATTAGGCGTTTTTGGTCGTACTTATGTTGCCCAAGAAGGAATTAATGCACAAATTAGTTTACCAGAATCCCATTTTGAGGCATTCAAAACCCATTTGTTTAGCATTCCTTTTCTCAATAATATTCGTTTAAATATAGCGATTGAAGATGATGGGAAATCCTTTTATAAATTAAAAATCAAAGTGCGAGATAAAATCGTTGCAGATGGTTTGGAAGATGATAAATTTGATGTCACTAAGGGCGGTAAACATGTTGATGCAACAGCATTTAATGAGTTGACCGATAAAGAAGAAACGATTATTGTTGATATGCGAAATCACTATGAAAGTGAGGTAGGTCATTTTGAAAACGCCATTACCCCAGATGTAGATACCTTCAGAGATTCGCTACCTATTATAGCTGATATGCTAGAGGAACATAAGGAAAAACCGATTGTCATGTATTGTACAGGAGGGATTCGCTGTGAAAAAGCAAGTGCTTATATGAAGTATAAAGGCTTTGAGAATGTCTATCAACTAGATGGTGGAATTATTGAGTATACTCGGCAGGTAAAGTCACAGGGTTTAGATAATAAATTCAAAGGGAAAAATTTCGTTTTTGACGAGCGATTAGGTGAACGCATTTCTAATGAAGTCATTAGCCAATGTCATCAATGTGGTGCGCCTTGTGATACTCATGTCAATTGTGCCAATGTAGCTTGTAATTTACTTTTTTTGCAATGTGACGATTGTAAAAAACTACATGAACAATGCTGTTCGGAGGATTGTCAATCCATTATTCAATTATCAGAAGAAGAGCAAAAAGAGCTAAGAAAAACAAAAAAACATACTAACCGTTTCTACAAAAAAGGTAGATCTGAACAATTGACTTTTAAGAAAAGATAAGGTATTCTTACTGATCCTATCTATCAAATAGCAAAATTTTGGCTGTATCTATCTATGTAAAAGCATAAAGCCTATGAGTGATTAAATCATCCATAGGCTTTACTATTTTTTTATCTTCTAAAATCTCGATCACGATCTCTGTCTCCTCTATCACGATCTCGATCTCCTCTATCACGATCTCGATCTCCTCTGTCCCGATCACGATCTCCTCGATCCCGGTCACCTCTGTCCCGATCTCCTCTGTCTCGATCACGATCTCTGTCTCGATAATCCCGATCTCCTCTGTCTCGATCACGATCTCTGTCTCGATAATCCCGATCTCCTCTATCTCGATAACTACTGCGATGATCTCGATCTCTGTAACTACTGCGATGATCTCGATCTCGTCCATAACCACCTCGATCTCGTCCATAACCACCACCGCCTCTGCTATCTCGGTGATCATCTTTTCTTCTTGCGGCATTAACTTTTAAGGGTTTACCATCTATTACAGCTCCATTTAGTTCATCCATTGCAATTTGAGCGTCGTGTTTTTCATACATTTCAACAAAAGCAAAACCTTTAGAGCGTCCTGTATCCCGATCCATAATCATTTTTACAGATTTAACTTCGCCATATTCTTCGAACATTTCACGCAAGTCCTCCTCTGCAATTTGGTAATTTAAATTACCCACATACATATTCATGGTAAAAAATTAAATATATTTAAGAAATTAAAAACAAATAAGGAACAAGTGAAAAATAAGTGTATCAAATTTAGAATGGTGTAAAAAAGAAATTCCCGATTTCGATTAGGCAAACTTGACACTAGACGAGGCAAAAAACGTAGGCGATATAGTGTCGCAATGAGGCTTTTTAACGAAATATAGTGATCAATTTATCAATCAAAATAGAGATATTACTTTTTGACTATTACTTAG
>JAHDFT010000240.1 GCA_020628015.1 Bacteroidota bacterium | reverse complement strand
AGGGCTGGAAGACAAGATATATCATCCCAATTATAAACTCACCCCCAAATATCTTGGAACTAGCAACATCATTTTCTCCTGATTCTCAGCAAAGAGAAATAACGAATTACTTTTTTATCTAAACGAAATTTTATATTATGCAGAAAAATCGCTTTTCTTTCTGCCTTATACGAAAAAAAGACCTCCATGTTTTCAAAATTCCCACTTAGTTTAACTTCTTTATTGTTAGTATTACTGCTAACTTGCCTATATCAATCTGCTGCCATTGCTCAGAAAAGAGCAGTAGCCGTGGTTTATGATAATTCAGGAAGTATGAAAGGTATACAGTGTGATGCGGTCAATTATGCCCTACAAACAATGGTTGGGGTGCTGCATCCATCAGATCAACTTTTTGTAATCCCAATGGCAGATAAAACAGGAAAAATTCATGAAATCAAGCTCAATCAAAAGCAGAATGAAATTGACAAGGTGATTAAAGGCTTAAAATGTAGGGGAGGTAATCCTTTTATAGCAGTAGACCGAGCGATTGAACGATTGAATCAAACCAATAAGGAAAAAAAGTGGATTTTGATGCTTTCGGATGGGGAATGGGAGGATATGAGCAAGGATAGAAATAAAAAAACATTGCGTCAATTCCTCAATAAACCTGATGTGCAGATTCTTTTTCTTAATCTAGACAAAGAAAGAGCCGATACTAAAAATACCCTTAAAACTTTTTTGGAACAAGAGGTCAAGTTAAGCCCAATGCAAACGGAGGGTAAAGGCAGTGAAATTATTCGTCAGATGGGGGATATGGCGGCAACGGTAATGTCTATGCCTGCTTCGGGAATTAAGGCAGACATTAGTGGTAATAAGGTGACGATCAATACCAAGGTTCCCCTCAAACGGCTTATTGTTATCGAGCAAGAAGAACAGGCAGATTTACCCAAAGTCAGCCAAGCACAAGCCGCAGATGGACAGACTTTGCGTTTACTCGGTCCCATCTCTGCTTCCTCCAATACAGCGAATGTGAAACTAGCTGGTGAAATCACCCACCTTCTCCCAACAGGAACAGGCGAAAAAGCGGTCATCCCCAAAGGACTCATCACCATTACCTTTGACCGACCAGTAGACAATCAAAAATTCAAATTTCTGCCTGATGCAGCAGCCAAATTAATTCCTTCGATTAAAGGCTCTTTCAAGGGGCAAAAAGGGAATGAATACATTATTTGTGACTCTACGCAATATGTTACCGTACAAGCCCAATTAGTTGATCTAGAAGGGAATAAACTAGATAAATCGGTATTGGCAACAACAAGGGTATTTTCTATAGAAGAACCTAGCAAAAAAAGCAGTAAACTCCAACTCAATAAAGAAGACATCTTTACCTATAAAATGCCGCTTAAAGAAAAAGAATTTTCTCTAAGTGTTTCTGCACAAAATGATGATTATTTCAATTATAAAAGTAATGTATTTAAAGTAAAATTAGATACTTGCCCACTTCCTGTTGCCTTTTTGGAGGCTAATAAAACGGATTTGAAGGCAGATTTACGAGACATGAAAAATGCGGAGGAGGTTATTATTACTCCAATTATCAAAGCTGGCTCCATCACTCGCCCTCCCACAGATGAAGAACTAGAAAAATTGGATGTCAAATTATTAAATGATCCTAAACTAAATATTAAAGTACGCAAGGAAGGTAAAAAACTATATTTAAAACCAGCATCTTTTATATGTCGCTGCTTTACGCCTACAGGAAAAGAACAGTTACAAGTCCAATTAAGCAGTAGCTCCAAAGATATTGAAATCGGCAGTAAGGAACCTTTAAGCATTAATGTAGAAATTGTTGAGCTATCCTTTTTCCAACATTATGGTATTTGTATTTTACTATTATTGCTCGGTTTATTATTGCTTTGGTACTTATTTGGCATTATTAAAAAGCCTAGATTTGTTAAAGGTAGTGAAATCATTTTGACCAAAACAAGCTTAGTCAAAGGTCGCCCTAAAAGTTATCCATTACCAACTAGCTTTTTCAGTCGCTATCTCATTCCTTATGTACCAGAAACGCAGCAAGTGGGCAGTATTTCCTTTAAGGCAGGTAAACGCCCTAGCTATGTATTAATTGCCGCTAAAACACAAACAGAGAATATGTATTTGTCTGGTTTCCCAATTGAAAGTCCTGGTAAAAAGGATTTGCGTTTGTCTAATGGAGAACAATTGGAAATAGAACGCAATAAACGCAAGGAGACTTATGAGTATCGAAAGATTTAAGCAATAAAACAAAAAGCAATATCACATTTCATTTGCTGTAGAGCCGCATTGTAATGCGACTCTACAGCCAGCCAATAAATTGTTATAAAGAGAACTGTGGTGATTTTAGCATATGCAAACCCCAATGATAATCCCTTCTACCCTAGCCTATCCATCTACCGCTCCTAAATCCTTTAAAACTTTGACCATCTCTTTGTTATGTTCTTGGGTAAAATCCAATAAACTTCCTTCTGGTGTACGCAAATTAGGGTTTCCACCAGCCTCTACTAATATCTTTAAACAATCGGACTTATTCTGTGCTATAGCCATATGCATTGCAGTCGTTTTCTTTACATTTTTAAGCCGAGTAGTAGATAAAAAGTTAGGATCAGCTCCTATTGCCAATACTTTTTTCACCCACTCTGCTCCTTCCCTAACTGCGGCAGACAATGGTAACTTACCATGTATTTCCTTTCTAATATGCGGATCAGCTTTAGCTGCTACTAGTAATTCAAAAAAAGCTTCGTTTTTGGCTTCTACTGCTCGAACTAAAGGCGTTCTATCACTCCTTGTCAGTAAATTAGGATCTGCCCCTGCCTCCAAAAGCATTTTTAATACCTTCACCCCACTAGGATCTTTATCATAATTTGTGGTATGTGATAAGGGCGTAGCACCATAACGATTAACATTATTAGGATCAGCTCCTGCTTCTAAAAGTAATTTCACTAATTCTGGTATACACTTTTCTTCATACCAAACACCGCACTGCTTATTTAAGGATAATAATAAAGGACAATCCCCTTTTTGTAAAGTATAGCTTCGCCATCTATTATGTGCTCTATATTTATATCCAAATAGTATTTCTTTGACCATTATTTTGGCATTAGGATCAGCTCCTGCTTCTAATAAAGCAGCTACAGACGAAATATTACGCCCAGCAGCAGCATAATGTAAGGGAGAAAAACCAGATGAATCAAAAGCTTCAACTGACGCTCCTTTTTTAAGACATTGAATCAGGTCATCTGTATTTCGAGTATTCAGAGCTTCTAAAAATTGCTTCTTTTTACCAGAAGGTTTTTTAGTCGTCATCGTTTTGAGGCTGGTCAAAAATTTGGATAAAGATTGTTCATATTGTAAAGGATCACTTCCATCATGATCCACCTTATACACCATAGGGTTATCCGAAAAATCATCTACTTTTACCAATATACAATATTGTAGAGAAGTGGAGGCAATCATAAAAAGCGGCTCTTTACATCCTACAGCTAATTCTTCTTCAACACTAGCAATACTCCAATCTATACGAGGTTCATGCATATTATCATCCACGTAATAGATGCGATCTTTATCCCATTGAATGGCGATAAATAATGCAATCGCAGGAGATAATACTCGTTCTCCAACAATTGTATTGACCTTTTTTTCGTTGAATTGGTCAGGTATAGTTCCTTTTAATCGTTTTATCTGTCTTAGTACGGAACTAGATATAGGCAAAGTAATATTAGTCTGGTTTGACATTATAAATGGTATTAATGATTATAAAATAGCAATATTGGTTAATAAAAGCATGGAAAATTGGGCATAAATGACGGATTAGAAATAACGAAAAACAAACATACACTTTTATAATTATCTCTGAGTCATAGGCTTGTATAAATGCAAAAAGCGAAACCTGCTTTCACAAGTTTCGCTTTCTATTATGTATCTAAAAATGGATCAAAAAATCAAATTTTACTTCTTCTCTTTCTTTTCCATTTCTTTCTTCAATTTAGCCAAAACACTTAGATCTCCTAGTGTTGCCTTATTCTTGTCTGTATTCTTTTTCAGACTCTTGATGGCATCTCTATTGCGTTCTTTGCGTTTTGTTTGTTCTGCTTTCTGCGCTTCTGCTCTGCGTTCTCCTTGAGATTGGTAAACTTTAGAGTGAGAAGCAATGATCTTCTTATCATTACGGTCAAACTCAATGATTTGGAACTCAAGCGTTTCCTCTAGCTGTCCGCTTCCACCACCTTCTTTACGTAAGTGTTTAGCAGGTGCAAAAGCCTCTAGACCATAAGGTAAAGAAATAACAGCTCCTTTATCATCTCGCTTAATGATCGTACCATCATGTACAGAACCTACAGGGAATACATCAGAGAAAGTATCCCAAGGATCTTCCTCAATCTGCTTGTGTCCTAATGATAGTTTTCTAGCCTCCTTATCAATACCTAAGATGACCACCTCTAAGTTTTCACCAACTTTAGTATACTCTGAAGGATGGTTGAAACGCTTCGTCCAAGAAAGATCAGAAATGTGTACCATTCCACCAATTCCTTCTGCCAATTCAACGAATACACCATAAGGGGTGATATTCTTTACTTGACCTTCGTGACGACTACTTACTGGGAAGTTCGTTTCGATGCTATCCCAAGGATCTGCTTGTAACTGCTTGATACTTAAGGACATTTTTCTATCATCTCTGTCTAAAGTAACAATCTTCGCATCGTATTCAACGCCTACTTTAAAGTATTCTCTTGCATTAATTGGCTGATTTGACCAAGATACCTCTGAAACGTGGATCAATCCTTCTACACCAGGTGTAATTTCTAAGAATGCTCCGTAATCTTCAATGTTTACAATACGTCCACGAACAACAGAACCTTCTTTGAATTCTGGATTGAGTACTTCCCAAGGATGTGGGGTCAATTGCTTCAATCCAAGTGAAATACGCTTTTTCGCATCATCAAAGTCGATCACTACAACATTGAGTTTTTGGTTCAATGCTAGTACTTCAGAAGGATGGCTGATACGTCCCCAAGAAATATCGGTGATATACAATAATCCATCTACCCCACCAAGGTCGATAAATGCACCGAAATCGGTGATATTTTTGACCGTACCTTCCAATACCTGTCCTTTCTCCAAAGAAGCAATAATTTGTTGTCTTTGCTCTTCTAGATCGCTTTCGATCAATGCTTTGTGAGAAACTACTGCATTTTTGATTGCCTCGTTGATTTTCACTACTTTAAATGGCATCCGCTTACCCACATACACATCATAATCAACGATAGGCTTCACATCAATTTGAGAACCAGGTAAGAAGGTCTCTAAACCGAATACATCGGCAATCAATCCACCTTTTGTCTTACTGATAATGGTTCCCTCTACTACTGTGTCATCCTTGTGAGCATTAACAATAGACTCCCAAGCCCGTAGTAATTTTGCTTTTTTTCTTGATAAGATAAGTTGACCCTTAATATCTTCTTTCTCTTCTACATAAACTTCTACTTCAGATCCGTTTTGTAATCCTTCATCCCCTCTAAACTCAGAAAGAGAGATTAAGCCGTCAGATTTGAATCCGATATCTACTACAACATCAGAATCGGTAATGGTTTCTACTCTGGCAGTAATGATTTCATGTTCATTAATTACCTTGAAAGTTTGGTCATACATGTCTCTCAGCTTCAATTGCTCTTCTTCTGGATAAGAAGAAACATTTCTCTTATCTAATGACCAGTCAAAATCGTCATGAGCAACCTTTCCACTTCCATTTTGGTCAGTAGAATAAGTGGTTGCTACTTCTTGAACCTCCTCAGTTACAGGAGCTTCACTGTTTGTAATTTCTGTATTTTCGTTGTTTTCAGTCAAAATGACTCATTTTTAAATTTAGTTAAAACAAATTATTTCAAATGTTATTAGCACATAAGTATCAATTTCGGTCTGCAAAGATATTGTTTTTTTTAGTTTATACACAAGATATAGTAAAAAAATAATACACTATTTATTCTTTTCTATATTTGCATAAATTTAATATTAAATCATCTCTGTTTCTTTATCCAATGTCACTTTACTAAAAAGCTCTTTTACAATCTCTAATTGTTCTGCTCTACTCAAATCTGAATTATCCAATAAATAAGCATCTTCTGCTTGTTTCAAAGGGCTGTCTTCTCGACTAGAATCAATGCGATCTCTTTCTTTTAAATTATGCTCAATATCAACTCTACTCATAGCAATACCTTTCTCTACTAATTGTTTATATCGCCGATCTACACGTACTTCCATTCTAGCGGTGACAAATATTTTTAACTCGGCATTAGGCAAAACAACTGTACCAATATCGCGCCCGTCCATAACTACCCCTTTTTCCTTAGCAATTTCCTGTTGTTGCTCTCGTAAAAAAGTACGTACAGGAGAAATTTTTGCTACATGACTCACCAGCTCTGAAACCGCTTTTCCACGAATCAATAACTCCACATTCTCGCCATTTAGATAAGTCTGTGCCTTAGTTTTTCCCTCTTCATGTACAAAATTAATGCTAATCTGCTCTAAAGCCGCATCAATCGCTACTGGATCATCTAAATCAATCGTTTCCCTAATACAATATAAGGTAACTGCTCTATACATTGCCCCTGAATCAATAAAAGTATACCCTATTGCTTTGGCTAAATCTTTAGCTACTGTACTTTTGCCACAAGAGGCATATCCATCAATAGCAACATTAATTTTCTGCATAATTTTAATATTTAGAGACAATTCATAAAAATTGTCTATCGCTCACAAATTACCTTCTGAAAGACGCTTAAAACGTTCCCCTACCCATCTTGGATTAAGCATTGGTTTAGGTTTTGCCATTTCTCCTTTCAACTTTTCCATTCTTTTTGTAAAAGGCTCCGTTTTTTTAATATGTTGATTTTGAAAAAACCACACAAATTTAAGGAGTGTTTTTAGAAATTGTAGCACTCTATCCCTAATAACTTTGGAAATTTTTTGATTTCGCAATAAATACGCTTTAAAAGCATCTATATAATAAGTCAAAACTTCCCATTCTTGGGCATCATAATAAATTTTGACCAATAAGCAACGTGCATTAATATTGTTAAGCGCATCTTCAAAGTGTACTTCATGTAGGGTTTCAATAGCATCGTCATAGTCTTTTGTCTCATAATAAAATAAGGCTAGATTATAGTAATATAAGTTATTTTGTTGTGTTCTAGGCAAAACTTGTTTATAGGTATCAATAAAAGAGCGTACCCAATCGTATTGATTCAATCGCAAACCAATTACCGCAATATTTAGATAATCATTGGCAAAATGGGCTTTGGATTGTAAAATCGTTTCATTTTCTAGTAATTGTTTGTAAATATCAAAAAGCGGTTCATAAAAAGACTCCTTTCCTTTATTAATCCTTCGAATACAGAAATTTTGAGCATATTTATATAAGCCTCTCAATTCTGTCAATTCAAAACAAGCCTCTTCTTTTTTGAGAAGGTCAATTAAATAATACAATTGTTCATCATTATCCTTATCCCAAAGACTATCCCAAATGGCCAAATACACCTTAATAGCAGCCACATCTTTATAAGGATTGCTTTCTTGTTTCAAAAAAGCTACAATCTGCTCTACCAAATAAAAATCATAATCTGCTTTGATGATTTGCTGACGGTTCAACATCTCACAAGCATATTTTAGCTTTTGGATCAGGTAAAAACAGTCTAGGTGATTGACCTTTTGCTGTAATAATGGATTGTATTTACGATTTTTAGCCGATTCCATCTGATCCTTAACCCCTTCTAACTCAAACAAGGTATAATAATAACCCGCATCCCTAACCTTCCGCTTTTCCATTTTACGTTTCACCTTATCATACAACTGTACACTAAGCCCTTCTAAATTATACTGCACCATTTCTGATAAAGCATATACATCTGTTTGATAAATATCTCGCTGTCCAAATTGATAAGCCATCCACCCTTTAAGCAAAATAAACAAATTGGAAATCCACAGGCGCATTTGCTGATCACTATATGACTTTGCATTACAAATTTTACTGTAAATCAATTCTTTCTTTAAATTTCGATGCTCATATTCAGGATGGTATTTAATGATGTAATTACATAACTCTATTAATTCCTGCTTTTTATTAAAAAAGGGCGAGGCAACATAATCCTTGAAAGACTTAATCTCCCGTTTATTGAGCGATTTTAGGACTTGAATCAATTTGGTAGCATGCATAATAAAAGATTAAGGAATGATGGTTTTTTGAAAAAATAGAAGGCTCTAAAAAAACTTCAATACTATATTTCACATAAAAATCAGCATCTCAAAAAATCACAAATTACTGATTATCAAAAAAATAAAACAAAACAAAAAAGTAAAAACCTGCTACAAATATCGGAATAAGTCTTTAATTTTATACTATCGAATGCCTAATTTTGAATTAACGATGATGAAAAAATGATTAATTACTTTCTGTGCATCATTTTTTTATGAAAAAA
>JAHDFT010000239.1 GCA_020628015.1 Bacteroidota bacterium | reverse complement strand
TAAGTAATAGAACAAAAACTTATAGATATTAGGTGTTACTACTTTAATTATACCATTAACCAAAAAACGATTGGGTTCCAAATAATCAATTCGGGAAGGCTGTGTTTATATTTTGTGTTTATTTAGATAACTGTTGGGCAATGTATAAATCACGGGTTATATATCATGATGGTAGTAAGTTGATTTTGGTTGCAAGGAAATATAAAAAAAGTAAAGAAAAATTTATTTAGGGGTTTATTTTTTGTGTTATATGCGTATATGTATTTGATTTATGTTGATTTTTTGTTAATATTCTATTCTGATAATGAGCGATTTGTTTTGGATAAGTAGCCTATTTGAGCTTTTATACAAGACTCATTATTTTTTCTTTTTTGTGGATTTATTTTTTTCTATTGCAATAATCTTTTATAAAGCTGTATTGTATTTTCTATCCCATAATATAAGGCATCAGCAATTAAAGCATGTCCAATAGATACCTCAAGTAGGTGGGGGATATTTTGCTTGAAGTATTTTAAATTGTGTAGATTGAGGTCATGACCAGCATTAATGCCAAGTCCCAATTCACTAGCTAATTGAGCAGCTTTCTGATAGTTGGTAATAGCTGCTTCTTGATTTTGAGCATATTCTTCAGAATAAGGCCCAGTATACAGCTCTATTCTATCTGTACCTACTGCTTTAGCTCCTTCAATCATTTTTAAATCCGTATCAACAAATATAGATACTCGGATATTTTTTGCTTGTAAGTTACTAATGACCTCCTTCAAAAAATCCTCATTTTTGATCGTATCCCAGCCTGTATCAGAGGTCAAAACATCTGGTGGATCAGGCACAAGGGTGCATTGATCTGGTTGTACTTCTAGCACCATTTGAAGAAATTTTTCATTGGGATAACCCTCTATATTAAATTCTGTAGTCACTACAGGTTTGAGTTCATAAACATCCTGATAACGGATGTGGCGTTCATCAGGTCGAGGATGGACGGTAATGCCATCTGCCCCAAATCGTTCGCAATCTTTGGCAAATTGAACTACATTAGGCAGATTAAGCATTCTTGCATTACGTAGAAGAGCTACTTTATTGATATTTACACTTAGATGAGTCATGATATTGGATTAAAATAGCAAATGGCGAAAAAACTAGTTTTTCGCCATTTGATGTGTTTGGTGTTGTATAATAGATTGTAAATGAATTATTTCTAATCCATCACATCCATTTTGTTAGATTTTAGTAACGATAGTATTCTGGCTTGTAAGGACCTTCAACCGTTACGCCAATATAGCTGGCTTGATCTTCATTCAATTCCTCTAATTCTACACCTAATTTTTTAAGGTGTAAACGAGCTACTTTTTCATCCAAATGCTTTGGTAACATATAGACTTTATTTTCGTATTGATCGCTATTTTTCCAAAGCTCGATTTGTGCCAATACTTGGTTGGTAAAAGAATTTGACATGACAAAAGAAGGGTGACCTGTAGCACAACCCAAATTCACCAATCTTCCTTCTGCTAGAATGATAATATCTTTACCATCAATAGTATACTTATCTACTTGTGGTTTAATGGTTACTTTAGTATGACCATAGTTTTCATTCAACCAAGCCATGTCAATTTCATTGTCAAAGTGACCGATATTACAAACGATGGCTTTATCTTTTAAGGCTTTAAAATGCTCGCCAGTAACAATGTCTTTACAACCTGTAGCAGTCACTACAATATCCACTCTAGAAGCAGCATTGTTCATTCTTTTTACTTCAAAACCGTCCATTGCTGCTTGTAAAGCACAGATTGGGTCGATTTCGGTGATGATGACTCTTGCACCAGCACCTCTTAAAGAAGCAGCAGAACCTTTTCCTACATCACCATAACCTGCAACAACTGCTACTTTTCCTGCCAGCATTACATCTGTCGCTCTTCTAATCGCATCTACTAAAGACTCTTTACAACCATATTTGTTGTCAAATTTAGATTTAGTTACAGAGTCATTGATATTGATGGCTGGTAAAGGTAAGGTGCCATTATTAACACGCTCATAAAGACGGTGAACACCTGTTGTTGTTTCCTCAGAAATACCTTTAACTTCTTTAACCAATTCAGGATACTGGTCAAGTACCATATTGGTTAAATCTCCACCATCATCTAAGATCATGTTTAATGGACGATCTTGACCGCCAAAAAACAAAGTTTGCTCAATACACCAGTCAAATTCTTCCTCATTCATTCCTTTCCATGCAAAAACAGGGACACCAGCAGCGGCAACAGCAGCAGCAGCATGATCTTGTGTAGAGAAAATATTACAAGAAGACCAACGTACTTCTGCACCAAGTTCTACAAGTGTTTCTATTAAAACGGCTGTTTGGATCGTCATGTGTAAGCAACCAGCGATACGGGCATCCTTTAATGGTTGTTGGCCTTTGTATTCTTCTCGAATAGCCATCAAACCAGGCATTTCCGCCTCTGCTAATTCTATTTCTTTTCTTCCCCAAGCAGCTAAGGAAATATCTTTTACCTTGTATGGTAAACTTAAATCTACTGTAGTACTCATTGTTAATGATTAATTATTAGGTAACTATTCATTTATTATAATACAAGTCTAAGCATTATTAGCAAAGATAGAAGTATGTAATATGGATAAACTATGAATAATTACATGGTATATTTTAATATGATAAAATTTTAATATTGAATTAGGGCAATTGATTTGACTATAGTAATATGTACTGGGGTAATTTTGATGATTTGAGTGGGCATCTTTTATACAATGCAGCAACTTTGTTTTGATGAATTGGAGTATTTTTTACTTAATAATATCATCGTTTTGCATTGTACTATTAATTAACATCCTTGAGCTATTTTGGTTGAACCAACAAGCCTGATATTTATATACATTAGTGATGATGACCATCTCCAGCATGAGCGTGTCCATGTGCTAGTTCTGAAGGGGTAGCGTCTCGGATAGTGATAATTTTTCCTGTAAAATAAAGGTCTTTACCTGCAAGTGGATGGTTAAAATCGAGAGTTACTACATCTTCTTCAATTTTAATAATTTTACCTTGCATTTTACGACCCATATTATCTACTAATGGGACAATATTTCCTATTTGTAATAAATGCTGGGCAAATTCGCCATTGATCACAAATATTTGAATAGGTAATTGACGAATTTTACTAGGGTCAGAATCACCATAAGCTCCTCTACAGTCAATAGAAATCTCAAAAGGATCACCCACTTTTAAGTCTAATAGAGCAGCTTCAAAATCGGGTAATAATTGACTTTGCCCACATAAAAACTGAAAAGGATGGCTTTCCTCAACGACTTGTACAACAGGTCCAGTAGCATCATTTTCTTTTAATTCGTAAGTAATACCGACAACCTTATCAAATTCTACTTTCATCATTGTTGATTTATAGAGATGCTTATGATCTCTGTATGAGGTAACATATTTGTTGTTTGTTCTTATCACTAAATACAAACAAATATAAATCTGCTACAAAAATTGACCACAAAGGTACATAATTTCTTATCTTTGATGATGACCTTTAGTAGATTATTTTTCGATTATTTGAGTATATTTTTATCATAAGTTTACGATAGCCCATCTAGTTTTTCATTTTCTCTTATTTGTGTCATATATTTGTCAACTTGATTTGGCTTGGAGAATAATTTGCTACAAATTGATTGTTGATGAGCTATCTTAGGAAATCACTCATTTTATAAAACCATTATGCCAGATTTTATCATTCAGTTTTGGCAGGCTTATGGGCCTGTTATTGTCTACTTATTAATTCCCATTATTAGTGGAATTGTGGGCTGGGGAACGAATGTACTGGCGATTCATATGACCTTTTATCCGCTAGAGTTTGTAGGCATTAAACCCCCTATTGGTTGGCAGGGAATTATTCCGATGAAGGCAGGGATTATGGCAGGTAAATCGGTGGACTTGATGACCGAGAGCTTGATTGACATTAAAGAACAATTTTCCCGTATTGATCCAGAACGGGTGGCGGTAGAGATGGAAAATTCTTTGAAAAAATTATCCGCAGAAATTATTGATGATGTAGCACGAACAGAAGCTCCTATGATTTGGAAGACCACACCTAAGTTGGTTAAGCGGCAAATTATGAATCGGATTACGGAAGACTTGCCCCCAGTTGTCGAAGGGTTTATGACCGATATTCGAGATCATATTGAGGATTTGTTTGACCTGAAACAGATGGTGATCAAGGAGTTAACGACGGATAAGGAATTATTGAATCAAATTTTTCTACAAGTAGGAGATGAAGAGTTTGCTTTTATTAAGCGATCTGGCTTTTATTTTGGTTTCTTTTTTGGTTTGATACAAATGACCGTTTGGTATTTTTTCCCAATTTGGTGGATTTTACCTTTAGCAGGTGTATTAGTCGGATACATTACCAACTTTCTAGCCCTCAAATTGATTTTTGAGCCTTTGGAGGAAAAGCGAGTTGGACCATATAAATTACAAGGTTTGTTTATCAAAAGACAAAAAGAAGTATCTACAGAATATGCGAAAATGATTGCCGAGCGTATTTTGACCACTTCTAAGATTTTTGATACCATGATTACTGGCCCTGCTTCAGATCGGATGATTGAAATGATCCGAAAGCATGTAAGCAAGGCAATTGATGAACATGCAGGCCTGACCAAATCATTTTTTACCTTTACAGGCGGTTCTGGACGAGTAGAGGAAATCAAAGCCTTTGCAGCCGAGCGATTTTATGCGGAATTGCCTTTGTCGATTCGACATACATTGGGTTATGCAGAAGAGGCTTTGGATATTGAAAATACCATCCGAGAGAAAATGATTGAGTTGCCACCAGCAGATTATGTAGGTGTTTTGCGTCCAGCTTTTCAGGAGGATGAGTGGAAACTGATTTTGACGGGAGCGATTCTTGGAGGGATTGCTGGTGCCTTACAGTTATTCTTATTTTAAATACACGTGATTAGTATATAACAATTATATGAATAAAGTTATTTTTCTATTTATCGCCTTTGGTTGTTTGGGAATTACCATAGAAATCTTTTTTACCGCCCTCAAAACCATATTCAATGAAGCACAAGCTGGGGACAAATTGAGTTTGGATCTAACAGGGGAATCCCACATTTGGATGTTTTTTATTTATGGTCTAGCAGGTATTTTGTTTTATTTAGGTTATCAATATATCGCAGATTGTTCGATCATTATTCGGCTTGCACTATATGTGCTGAGTATTTATATTGTTGAATTTACCACAGGTTGGCTCCTAGAAAAATTAACTGGTCGATGTCCTTGGGAATACGAAAGTAGATGGGCCGTCAAAGGTTATATTCGCCTAGATTATGCCCCTTATTGGGTATTATTTGGACTGATTATCGAAAATGTTTACCTTATTTTAGATGGAAGTGTACAGTTTTAATCCATGACTAATTTTTTACTGTAGAGCTATGGCATAAATATCATTAAAAACAGTTCCTACTTTTTCAGCCCCATATTTTTCTCCTATTTTTTGTTGGATAATAGTTGGATGATAATCTGTATAATGCTCCATCATATAAAGCATTGCTTGTGTAAGTTGATCATTAGCATCTACATCAACTAAAATGCCTGTTTGTTGGTCTATAAACTGCTCTGGACCACCACAACGACTAGAAATAACGGGCTTTCCTGCCATCATTGCTTCTGCTGTTACCATAGAAAAAGTCTCGTAACGACTATTAATCACTAGACAATCAATGTGATTCAAAAAGCGTAGAACATACTGATTTTCTTTTCGACCTTTGAAAATAACAATGTCTGTTAATGCTAAATCAGTTGCTAATTCTTGTAAAGTTGCTGCATCCTGTCCACCACCAATAATAAGCAGTAGAGCTTTAGGATTTTTTGCTTTGACTTTTTGCATACTTCGCAATAAGCCACTAATATTTTTAATCGAATCTGTTAAATCAGCTACCACACCAAATATAAAGCGATCTTGGGGGAAGGTTTCTGCTAGTAATTTAGGATCATTTTCTATGATATTAGGGGTAATTGCTGCTACTTTAGGAATGCCCAATTGCTGCATTTGGGATTGGAGTAGGGGAGAGACAACAGTGGTGATTTGGGCTTGTCGAAACAAATATTGCATAAAGCCTTGTTTGAGTTTTGATTGTTGTTGATAAGTACCGTTTAGATAACCCGACCAATGTTCGGTAATGATATAGGGAATGTGATGACGTTTTTTCAAGTATAAAGCCAATAAAGCAGGACGAGTGAGGACATGGACATGGGCTAAATCAATTTGTTGATCATTTTCCTTTAGTATTAACCATCCTTTTTGAAAAGCCTGCCAATAACGATAAAAATGAATGCTTTTGCGAATGACTCGATTGGTGCTTGGATGGCTTTTATAGTAAATAATGATTTGATTTAAGTTAGGGGTGATTGCTTGTTGTTCTACTAGAAAAGTACTGGAAATATGCGTACTTAGACAAGGATAAATGATGGTCACCTGATGCTTTAATGCAACAGCTAGTGCATGTTTTTTTATAAAAATACCCAGTTGAAGGTCATTATGGTTGGGATACCATTTAGGAAGGAATAGAATGTGTTTTTTAGTCACTAGTGGAGGTTAAATTTTGGTTTCTTCGTTCAGTAATTGCTTATAAAAGTCAATAATGTACTGTAATGTGCCAAGAATTGAAGGAAGATTTACAATAAAATATTGTTGCGTGTCAATGTATAAAATATCATTTTCTAGTTTTAAAAAACGCCAAACATCAGCAGTAGTCACACAACCATAAATAGTGTCAATAGCTTTTTTTTGTTTTTGATTGTAGATTTTAGCTCCTAACATTTGAGCAGCACATTGAGCAATACCACTTTCCATGTCTTGTTTTTTAGCCTCAACAACACATATAATAGGTGTATTTACTGTAAATGACTGCGTTTCTTTAGCCAAAATGAAGTCACATTCTCCTGTTAATCCCTTTTTTTTATCTGCTACTAGGGTATCACCAGAATAAATAGTGAAGAAGTTGTCATTCATTACTCGCATTTCTAGCAAAATGGGGCTAATAATGAGTTCTGAACGTGCTTTTTCACTTTTGATAGGAAGTGTTTTGGCTCTTTGAAGACTTTGTTCTAGCCAAGAGCTCACATCAATAGGAGGAATATTGTCAAATAAAGAAGAACGGATGTCTTTTATTTGAAACTGTTGCTTTAGATCATCAATAGAAAAATCAGTATAATCCATAGCCTTAAGTTTGAATAGTGGCTAAACATTAGTGAAAACAAAGATAATCATTTTTTGTAAAATGCTCAAATATTTAGGAAAATATAGTTTTTTATGTTACCTTTAGTGTCATACTTGCGTCTAAAAGCTTGATTAGTAAGCGATAAACTAATCCTATTTCCCAATATTAACTATTCTAATATTCCTATAAGAATAGCCAACTCAATACTTAAAATATTATGTTTAGAGGTAGCAGAAAAAACACTAAAAAAAGTACAACGAATAGTCGTAAAAGCACCAAAACCAAAAGGACTACTCGTAGTAAAAGTACAACTAAACCTAAACGAGCGGCTTCTGGAAGAACATCAACAAGAAAGCGAAAAAGTACTTCTAGTTCAAGTACTAAACCTGCTCGGATGCGGATTAATGGTAGTTTGACCAGTAGAGCAAAGCCCAAAAAGGCAAGTTCAAGCACAAAGACGAGTAAAACGACAAAAAAGAGGGCAGCAAAGCCACAAGATGTACCTAAGAAATCAACTATTGCTAAAAAAACGACTACTAAACGAAAAAGTCCTACCAAAACGGTAAGCCGTCGTACAACTTCAACAAATCAAAGGAAGGTAAGTAGAACAAAGACAAGTAGTAGTACAAAGAAGAAGGCTGCTCCAGCTATAAAACGTCGATTAAGTAATACTTTTAGTGCAAAAATCGACCGTCGCCAATTTTACCAAAAATACCGTAAATTATTTGTCAATAAATTAAGTCAAAAACAGGTGGATGGTTTTGAAGCTATGATGGATTATTTTGAAGTTAAAAAGCTAAAGGATAAACGTTATCTGGCTTATTGTTTGGCTACTGCTTATCATGAAACGGGAGCAACGATGCAGCCTGTTCGTGAAGGTTTTTGTAAAACAGATGCAGGTTCTATTCGGGCGGTACGTGGTTTGTTTCGGAAAAAGGTGATTAGTAATGATTATTCTAAAAAACATGCGAATGGGAAGAGTTATTTTGGACGTGGTTATATACAGATTACGCATGGCACTAATTACAAGCGTGTAGGCCAAGCCATAGGGTTAGGAAATCAACTTTATGACAATCCTTCCTTAGCTTTAAGAACAGACATTGCAGTAAAAATTCTTTTTACAGGTATGCTTAGAGGATTATTTACTGGACGAAAACTCAAAAGGTATTTTAATAGTCGAACAACAGACTGGGTAAATGCTCGAAGGATTGTTAATGGTACAGATAGAGCAAGTATGATTGCGAATTATGCTATTAGATTTAGAAAGTG
>JAHDFT010000238.1 GCA_020628015.1 Bacteroidota bacterium | reverse complement strand
ATATAAGGATAACGCAATTTTAGTTTCTCCTGCACCCTTTGACAAGTGTAGACCTCAACGGGTTTTTTGTGCCAGATATTAAACGCTCGAACATCATCCAAGCCAGCAATGTGATCATTGTGTTCATGGGTGATGAGTAATGCACTAATATCTGACACTTGATATTGCAACATCTGATACCGAAAATCGGGACCACAATCTACCACAATCCTAGTAGAACCCTCTTCGACCATAATAGCCGTTCTTAAGCGTTGATCACGCTCATTATCCGAATGACAAACAGCACAAGAGCAACCGACCAAGGGGATACCCATAGAGGTGCCTGTACCAAGAAAAGTGATTTTCATTGCTTATTTTTATTCGATCACCAATTAATACCTAATCTCTGATGCGCCAATATGTCCTATATTTTGCTGAAAGAGATTAAAGTCTTGAACACTAACCACCCCATCAAGGTTCAGGTCTTCAGGTAGATATTCATTAATAATAGCCGCTTTAGAAAGATAGGCATTATAATCACCTGTAGTAATCGTACCATCACCATCAATATCTCCAGCAATCATCGCAAAAGTATTAGGCGCAATTGCCTTTAGCTGATTATCTCCATAAGCAGAAGTGGCATCGGTCGTAAAATCAAAGGTAACGAATTGACTGGACTGGAAAGGGAGACTACTCATAATATCTATATGATTGCGATGTCGGACAAATAAATGAAAGTCTTGATTAGCAGGCAGTTGACTAAAAGTAAGGAAAGATTGCCCATCTATACTTCTCAAAAAGCCATCCTCCCCTAGTAAAGCAGTTTGCCGATCTACAATCTGAGTTAAATCTGCTGCATCTCGGACTTCTACCAATACCCAATCAATAAATTCTTCAGGAATCAGATCTGTATTACTAGGTAAAATATCTGTCTCATTATAAGCCCAAAAACCCTGATTATAGGGTTGGGTATTAGGTAATAAATCCTTTTCTTTTAGTGGACTGGTTAATAATGTTTGCTCATTATCATAACTCCCCTCCAAAAATAATTTAACACTTACATCTGTTTCTTCATCCTGCCATTTAAATACTTCCACATCATCTACAAAAAAACCATCTCCACTAAAAAGTAGATTGGTATGCATTTGAAAACCAATCAACACCTCCTGACCAGTATAGGCATCCAAATTGATTTCCTCTAGTACCCAATCTGTTTGTAAGCCATCATAAACATAATTGGACATTTCTTGAAAGGAAGAAGGAACTTTAGTATAGTTGCCAGGCAATGAGGTCCATTCTCCATCAGGATAAGTTTTAATGATTACCTCTCCTACATCATATCGTCTTTCAATATCCCATTGACAAAGAAAAGTCAATCGAGCATTATTGGCATTGCGAAGGTCAATAGGAGTAGTCGTATGAATGCTATAATTGTCCATAAATCCATAAGAGTCTGCATTAGGGGAATCAGTCAAACAATTTAGACCATTGGCAGCTTTTTCTGAGCTAATGTCCCATTTTCCTTCCCATTTTGTCAAGTCATTTTCAAAATCATCCTCAAAAACAATTGTAGGCTGATAGGTTTTTGTATAAGTATTTTTTTGTTGAAAACTACCTTGATTGACTTGTATACCAAACTCAATAACTGGATCAGATAGCAATTCAACATCATAGCTCGCTCCAAAAGAAATGCGTTCTCCTGTATTAGGTGGGGCAAAAGTATAGCTGCCTAGAAAGAAATCTAATTGTTCATCTATTGGTAGGAAAGATAATTGAACCTCTTCATCAGTAGTCAAACCCAAATTAAGTATATCTACCTGTATGATACCTGTATCGTCAAGCCAAGGTTCTTTTAAATAGTCTACTGCCAAGTAATTACCAGCATAATGTGCTGCTTCCAGATTGGGCAACATTTGCTCCTGACAAAGTGGAATAATACGATCTTGTGTTGGCCAGAATCCATCAGTATAGGAGCCTACTTCTGGTGTAAAAGCAATAATTTTATCTTTACTTTCCCTTTCTCCATACATCCAATCATCTGCTTCACCATTCACATAGTAATTAATCGCACCAACACCATTCCCATATTTATAGCGATTTTGCCAAGTCATCCTTTGAGAATAGGCATTGAATAAACTTTGGTCTACTGGGTCAGGTTGTAAATCTTCATAACCCCAAGGATGGATCAATAATTCTCCATAAGAATGATAATTGAGACAAATTTTAATCTCATGACTATTACAAAAGTCTCGAATGACCTTTAATTCTGGCTCCGAAAAAGCAGCAGTTCCCCTATAAACATTACTTTCTGTTTCGCCAGAAGAACCCTGATCATTATAGCCCCATTTAAAAGCATAATTGCGATTGAGGTCTACACCAAAACTTCCATCTTCATTGGGACGACGATTTTTACGCCACAAACCGCCTCCATCTGGGGCAATTTCCTGATTGTAGAGATAACCATCTGGATTGAGACAAGGAAAGAAAAACAATTCCCGTTCATCTACCAGATATTTTATCATTGGATTGGTCTCATAATTTTCTAGCAAATAATACATAAAATAGATCATTTGCATAACAGACATAGGCTCTCTGGCATGATGTAAAGCAGTATACATCGCCTGTGGTTCACCCTCATCCATTTCTGGATGATCTGAAATTTTAACCCAATACACATAATTGCCATCATGTGTAGGATAATCGGTATTGGTTTTTTTTGTGCTAATAAGGTCTGGATAAAGACTTTTCATTTGATCCAAATGTGCTAGTATTTCTTCGTGGGTAAGATAGCCACCCATACTCCCTAATGAAAAATGTTGAGGAGTAGGGTAGGAGCTAAAATCAGCAGGAATATCTGGTGCAGATTTGTGATTCTCTGTCTTGGATGCTTTATGTTTAATGAGCCTTTCTTGATAAAACTGCTGCATATCCTTTTGTGAATAGGTATAAGGAATTTGTAGGGCATCCAATTGTTCAATTTCTGATTCGGAAAGAATGATGGGATGTGCATGTTGGTGTTGGTCTATTGCACTACCACAATCATGTAGAAAAGGCATTTGGTCAAGCTGTGTTTTTTGTTGGGTAGATAATCGGTCATTTTGGACTAGAATCTGATGATATTTTTCTATTTTTGATTGAGCGAATAAAGCATTAATAGAAAAACAAAAGACTAGGAGAAATGTGATTGAATAAGCGTACATTTTCATGAGTAAAATGGTTTAGATTTGAAAGAATTAGGTGATTTTATAAGTTTTGAGTAGTTGTATTATGTTAAAAAATAAAACATCAATCAAACTTTTAAATCTAAATGGGTGTTTTTAATCCAAATGAGTTTGGTATTAAGCACCAAGTTTTTTTAGGAATAGAAGTAATGGATTAGATCTAGTAAGATCATTTTCCCATTCCTTTATTGATTAATAAATTGATATACACTAGATAGTGTGTCGTAAAATAAATGCAAATCATGAGTCAAGAAGTAAAAAGTTTTGAACAAACGATTTTCGATGCACCACCTGTTAAAATTACAGCAGGTGCTTTGAAAGAACTGAAATTATTATTGGGTGAAAAAGATGTACCAGAAACACACGGGCTAAGAATTGGGGTAAAAGGTGGTGGATGTTCTGGTTTAAGTTATATCCTTGGTTTTGATCAAAAACAGGAAGCAGATGATATATTTGAGATTGAAGGCATGAGAGTCTACATGAACAAAGCACATGGCATGTATTTACTAGGGATGGAAATTGATTATGTCAATGGCTTGAACAATAGAGGCTTCATTTTCAATAATCCAAATGCATCGAGTACCTGCGGTTGTGGTAGTTCTTTCTCGGCTTAGTAACGAGTAAGTAACAGCTAAAAAATAAATCTTTATTTTTTGACTACTACATTAATGAAAAATACTATGCATATAGTATCTATAAATGAAAATAAAGTATCCATTAAATTGATGGATGCTTTATTTTTTTGTCTTTTTCAAACTAACTTTTTGGTCATGGAAGCCATTTTGGATTGTTGGTAGTCCCCTTTCTCTAAAAAAGAAAATCCCCTCGTAACATAAGCACAAGGGGACTTGATTGGAAATCCAATAACTAACCACTAATTTTGTAATAGAATATTTAAATTGGAATGTTTAAATATTGATTTTGTAAATGGATGGTATTGATTTAATTATTTCGTCAATAAAACTTTCTCACTCACCTTTGCACCGTCTTTACTCACTTCAATTAAATAATAACCATTACCAAAACTACCCAAGTCTATTTTTTTGATGCTGATACCTGGAGTCGCATTCTCTGAAGTCTCTAGTACTCTGCGTCCCATCATATCAAAAACGGTAATATTCAAGACACCTGGTTGAGCAACTTGATAAGAAACATTAACCGCATTATCTGTATAATTAGGGAAAATACTGATGTTATTTTCAACATCAATCAGTTCAGAAGAAGTAATAGTAGTCAAAGCTCCATTTAAATATTCTATATTTCCTAGCGTGTGCTGTGTTCTACCAGAATTATCTACAGTATTAAAAGCTGTGTAATCAGTATTGACAGACAAACTAGGGCTTTGAGTTGCATCTTTTACCTTAAATGTAAAACGCACGACATCTACCCATTCAGCAGTAGTAACAGAAGGACAACCCTGATCAGGTGCATTTAGGAGAATCGCATAATTCCCTTCTCCTTTAGCTTGTGTCTCTAAAAAGTTGAAATTGTTCTTATAAACCGCAGTTAGGTTATTATTAGAACATTTATAAGTGTCATTGAAACGTACCGATTGATAACTAGGGCTGGTAATCGCATTTGCATTATAATTGAAAAACACAGTAGCACTACCCAACTCAAAGGCATTATCCTGAGCTTTTACCTGAACTGTAACCGCAAATTCGTCACCATTTAAGACAGGATCAGCAAAACGTACATCAATTACGCCTGCTTGTAGTTGTGCAGTCAATAGAACTAAGCAAAATATAGTAATCAACAATTTTTTCATATCAATTATATTTTTCTTTAAACAGTTAGTAAAAATACATATTTATAGCGGAAAACACAATTATAGATTGGTTTTTTGACGCTTTTTTACAAATTAATTCTAATACTCAGAAAACCGCTAAGAACCCACTAAAACCTTATACGGAGAAAAATGATACCGCTTTTCATCTGTTGCCTGAATAAATGGATGATCTTGATTAAATAACTCTTCTAGCATATTTGTTAAATGCTTGCCATATGTCTCAAAAAAATCACTTGTTAACGCCTGTTGCTTACGTAAATAGCGAATCCCTTGATTGATTTCTTTCAAAGCATATAAACCCGCAACGATGGATTTATTTTTATTATCCAACCAATACAAATAACTATATAAATAGGCTTGAAAACCCGTTTTATAACGAGGATTATCAAAATAGGCATGAATGTATTGGTCAATGGGTAATTTGAGGGCAGCCTGTGTTTCATTAAGCTCCACCTTACCCGTTTTATAATCCAATACCCGAACAATAGGGGAACCATTGACCATAATTTGATCAATACGGTCAATAATGCCTGTTACCATAATTTCACGTCCATTATCCAACTTCATGTTGGCTTTATATTCCCTTGCTTCCAAACCAATAATCTTAATTGGCGCATCCTTAATGTCATTTTCAAGAATTTTTTTAACCAATTTAAAAATGACTCGCTTCAATAATAAATTCTGTCCAGAAGTATGATGCTCAAAATTTTCTGCTTTAAAAGCTTTATGCAATTGCTTTTCTATGAGTTTATCATCGTTTAAGATACTTTCAATAATCGTTTCTGTGAGGTAATCATGTGTGTATTTTTCATACAGCAGCTCAATGGTTTTGTGCAATACATTACCAAAGATCATCGCATTAATTTCCTCATCTAAGGTCTCTAACTCATAGAGTTGGGCTACATATTTGAAATAGAATTGTACTGGGCAATTGATATAGGTGGTCAATGCAGAAGGAGTTAAACCTTTGGGACTTTCTGTTTCGGGACGTTCTATATTAATCACATAACGGCTCAAACGCTGCATAACGGCATCTGTCTTGGGAATGGTGACAACGGGGAGGCTGCGGCTATTTGATGGAATTGGGGCGGTAATTAACTGTTTACGGAAATTGATTTGAGCATCAGGTATTAACTCTTTATCGACTTGTAGCAAAAAACGACTCATCTCTCCACCACCCAAACTACCTACTTCTGTATTGTAAAATAGATAGGCATTGGAACAGCGTTGCAGAAGATGATAAAAGTGATAAGCAAAAATAGCATCCTGATCTAGGAAAGTGGGTAAGCCAAAACCTCTACGTAAGTTAAAAGGAATAAAACTCTGATCTGGCTTACTAGCAGGAATAGAGCCTTCATTCAAGCCCAAAACAAAGACATTTTTAAAGTCAATGGTTCGGCTTTCTAGGAAACCCATGATTTGAATGCCCTTGAGTGGTTCTCCAGTAAATGGCAATTTCACCGACTGCAAAGACTCCCTAAAAATCCGCCAGAAAGTATCAAAATCCACAATTTGGCGGTAATTATAGAGGGTTTCTTCTAGTGATTTGAGTTGTTTGAGCAAGTGGTAAATAAATTCCAGCTCCAAATCTCTTTGTAGCGTATACACTTCCTCATTGCTAACTGTCGTTTCAGATTGCTTTTCCTGACCTTCCTCTGGATAATTAATGGCATTGAAAATACCTGTCAAAACCTGTTGAAAACATTCGTTGAGGTCTTGAAAGGTGTCTAAGCGGCGGAAAATGGCTTGGTAAACAGGATGATTACCAAAACTTTCTAAAATCGTGGAATCGTAAGCATACACCATATTTTTCCGCTCGATCTTAGACATGTATTTGCGTACACTTTCTTTATCAAACGCTTTTATAAAAGGATTGTTGATAATCTCTAAAATATAACGACTATAAAAGAGTATTTTTACTGTAGGTGGAGGAAGTGGCGCATCAGGATTATTCGGATCTGGTTTGGCTTTCACCTCCCTTTCCTGACGGCTTTTTTGTAATAAATAAATAGATTCTAGTAGTTGATATAAAGGCGTATTTTTGAGGGGATAACCCATTGTAATATTAATCGTCTCAATCTCTTCAGGCAGGGTATAAAGCATTGGAAATAATAAGGACTCATCTCCTAGTACAATGGCAGTATCCGTCAGGTCAATGCTATCTTTTTTGACCAAATCTTGCAATAACTGCCCTGTATATTTAGTTTGCCCTACCTTTAAAGGAACGCCAATTAGTTGAATATCTTTAGGAGCTTTTTTGAGATTGGTTTGACTGCCCCAATGATGATTGGGATGGTGTTTCCAGAGCTTATGGTATTGACGAACAAATTTTCCTGCTTCTTGGTGGGCTGCTTGCATATAATAAGCATCGGTATCCCAATAAACCTGAGCATTGAACTGTTGTACCAATTCCTCAATAATGGTTTTTTCACCCTTACTCAGGGCATTAAAACCAGCAAAGGTGATTTGTTTGAAAGGAACTTGCAGGCTTTTATTCAACAGTTGATCTGCAATTTCTCTTTGTACCATGCCCTCATAAGCCGCATTTTGCTCCGCTAAACGTATTTTAAAAGCATGGAAAACCGTTCCCAGTACCTCCCAAATACGAATAAACTCCGCTTCTAGCTCACTATGTTCCTCCTTATCTAAAACTCGCCAGAACTGATTCAAGAAGGAATAAGGTTCTTCATCTAAAGAAAATTCTTCTTCTAGGACTTTTAGATCTTTGAGGTTGACAAACAGGCGATTGGCATCTACGAGATATTTATCCACTTCGTCATAATCCTTCAAAACGAGTTGCCCCCAATGATAAAAATCATCGAAACGCACTTCTGGTTCGTATTTTTTATAAACACTAAATAACTCGAAAATAAGCGTGGTAGGATCGAGAACAACCTTATCGGTCAGATATTCTGTAAACTCTACAATACTATAAATATGGGGCGACCAGAAATACTGACCCTTAAAACGTTCTACCAAATACTTACGGAAATAAACGCCCGCACGAATAGATGGAAAAACGAAGCAATAATCCTTTAAGTCCCTAAGATCGGTAGGAGGGGTAAAGGCATTCGCAACATATTTTAGAAAGGGCGTTTCCTGCATAATAATAGATGAAACCCACTATATTGTAACAATAAGGAAGGAGTAAAAAATAAGTTTCCGATTTTGATTCGGGAAATTTGACCCTAGACAAGGCAAAAAAACGTAGGCAATACAGGGCATTGGTGAGGAGCCTTTTAACGAAGTATAGGAGTAAATTTATCCATCAAAATGAGGAAGATATTTTTTGACTATTCCTACAAAGATCAAGCTATTTTACTCTGATTTGATTAAACCTAGCACCAAAATAACTGTAAAGATGGCATGAAATAAAAATAAGAAATGCATCTTATAACCCAATAAAATTCCTGCTGTTACTTGAATAACAGTCACTAAAGCAATACCCATAATACCAACACCCAATAGTGGGCTGATTCCAGTGATTTTTTCTTCACCCATGATTTATTTCTTTTA
>JAHDFT010000237.1 GCA_020628015.1 Bacteroidota bacterium | reverse complement strand
TGCTCTTGGTCTAAATTACCTGTTGGAGAGCTTTGGGCAAAAGTATTTAGCATAGAAAAACTGCTCCATAAAAAGAGTAGGTTTAATAAGAAAAATCGACATCTCATGGTTAAAATTTTATAGGTGTTAAAATAAAGTATTGCTGTATCTAAATAGATAACTGCGTTTATCTTTGAATCACCTATAATGTATTAGCCCCCAAAAAAAGTAAACCGCATTTTCATTTTTTTGCAAAAAAAAATATTAACTGCTAATTAATAGCTCTCCCCAAGTACTTATAAGCCCTATTTTGCCACCATCCAGCACCTCAAAACACTTATTTTCTAATCGTTTGATTAATAAATTGCAAAGCCAAAAGAAATCCTTTATTTTGAAATCCGCATTACTTAATAATTGAATATAAATCAGATACGATGAAGATAAAACTCCGATGGTTGGGCATTATTGGGATGATTGCCGCCTTGATTGGTTGTGTGGGAGATGTATTTTTACTGTATGCTCCACAAGGTGGTTATGAAAATCAAGATTACCTCTTTTTCAATAGCATTCCCCTAGAAAACATCCGATTTGGCCATTATCTTGGCGTACTTTTTATTCCTTTTGAATTGGTGGGTTTTTTGCAAGTTTTTTATGCTTTACGTCCTTCAAAATCAAAACTGTTGATTCCCCTGATTGCTGCTACGATTTATGTCATGGTGATTGGGGTAGCTTATCATGGTATGGTTGGTATTGGAGGCATTTACCTTAAAACAGCAGGAGGTGCAGCCGTTACAGAACATTTCCCCTTTATTGTTTCTTGCTTTGAGCCATTAGGATTTGTCCTTTTTCTAGTCTTTTTATTCATTTCATTTAGTTTATCTTACCTCATTTATTTTAAAAAGACTTTATATCCTAAATGGGTTGCCTTTACTGCACCCTTTTTCTCCTATCTGGTCATTGTTCTAGTCTATCTGATTAATAAACCGATTGGTAGTGCTTTGATGGTAGCAGGTTTCAACCTTTCCATTTTTGTTCTATTGTTAGTTTCTACGGTTGTTTTATGGGAAGAATCTGATCCTGAGTTGGAAACTATTGTGGGGAATGATCATCCAAATTTAAATGAATGATGATTTTATAGATAAAATTGTCTATTCGCATTAAAAAAACGGTTACTTATTGAATATCAAATAATATCTTGGCATTTTTTTCGTATTATTATTTTTAGTAGCCAATCAAACTAATGATAGCCAAATAACTATTATTCATTTCTTTAGGAACAGTAAAAAAATACCTTTTTATTTTGATTGATAAATTTGCCCCTATACTTCGTTAAAAAGCCTCGTCTAGGGGCAAATTTACCTAATCAAAACTGTAAATTTATTTTTCACTCGTTCCTTACCAAGACGTATATATCGCTTTAGTAATCCCTACACTATGAAGAATATTTATCAAAGAACAAATCTGAAAGTGGCTTATCTGTATGTATTGTTAGGTGTATCCATGTGTCTCTTATACACTACAAATACGGCTCAGGCACAAGTGAGTGGAGTGAATGTTATTACTTCTTATGAAGATGCTATTGTATTGTGGCGTGGTTTCGGACATCAATGGACTTATAACCATCGGCTGAATCGCCTAGGAAGTTATATTGAAAATCCCAAAAAGGTAGACTATCCCTACAAAGCTTCCTTACACCATACATCTGCTACAGGTACAGGTGCAGATGTAGGTATTTATGATGGACAATATACATTTATTGCTGCCAATGGGGTGAATATGATGTCTGGTGAAGAAAATTTGGCTTTTGAAGGTAAGGAAGGTAAACTGCATATTGCTTCTAAGATAATTGAAGTGGATTATCCAGGTATTAATTATCCAGAAGGTACTTTTGAGGTGGTGTTGAATGGCTTTGACATTGCTTCCGAGCAAAAAGCAGATAAACTACATATGTTTCGACTAAGTGTAGGAGAGGTAGAATATGTAACCTTAGCAGATAAAATTCGCTTTCGTTTGGATGTTGCTTTGCTAGTACGTTGTCAATCTTTAGAATGTAATCGTTTTAATAACAAATTTGAGTACGATTTAAAGGTAAAATATGTCGTTTTAAACGGGGGAAGTGGCTTCAAAAGCCTTGAGAAAAATTTGCATAAAGTATATGATTGGAATAAAAATGAGGAATTAGAGGCAAAAGCTACGCCCAAACAAATACAGGGTATTGGGGGAAATGTTTATCCTGATGCGGCTATTGCCTTCAAATCTATTTCGATTACCCTCAATCAACCACACTGGTTCTTAGAGTGGCATTCTAGTATACAGCCTAGACATGTATCCAACTATTATAATCCTTCAACAGGCATTTACAAATACAATTCAACGATGTTGTTTAAGCAGTGGACGGATCAAATGAAGAAAGAATCGGCTTATGCTAAACATTCTCGTTACTCTTCTAAAAAATCGGGATGGGCTGCAATTGATGGAACGATTGCTTTGTTACAGTTTAGTGATGCCTATGTGATGCATCGTCAAGCTAAAGGCATCATTAAATGGAAAGGAAGTAATTCGCCTTCTCAAGTTGATGATGCATTAAAAATACACCACCTTGTTTTTGGAGAAGACATTCTTTCTATTGATGAAACAGAATTACAAAGAATGGAAGAGGCAGAAAATGCTAAAATCAAAAAGAAATATGATGTTTATGTTGAAGAATTGGAGCGATTGAAGGAAGAAAAAAAGGAGGAGAAAAAACAAGTAAAAGAACTAAAAAAGTATGAAAGAAAGGAGAATAAGTAATTGATAAAGCTATTTATTGAGTAAGTAATGATATGGAACATTACTTACTCAATAGTTACCATCTACCCTACCCTTCTAGACCTTTTTCCCAATTATACACCGATCTAAATCCCATTTGCTGCATTAATCGACAAGCATTCGCACTTCTAATCCCAATCCGACAATAGACATAATAAGCTTTTTCTCGATCTAACTCATCAATTTCATCTATAAAATCTGGACGCTTAATATCAATATTGATGGCATTTGGTAAAGCATTATATTGATATTCTCCTATTGTTCTGACATCCAATAATATGGCATCTGGATCAGCTTCAAATTGACTCTTGAAGTCTGTTGAGGATAGATTTTGAATTTTCATTGTAGGATATTTTATTGTGTAAGTACAAATATACTATCACATCAACTAATTTCCTATTTATTCCTCAATTCCTAAAAATTGAAGTGTTGTTACATCCATGTCCCCTTGTGGGAGATTATTTGCTTTTTGAAACTGTACCAAAGCATTTTGGGTAGCTTGATCCCATACATTATAAATCTCCCCATGATAATACCCTCTATTTTTCAAGGCTTGTTGGACTTTTTCCACCTTGCCTAAAATTCTTTCAGGTTTTGCCGTACAAGCATCGACTTCTGTCCAACCTGTAAAGGTGCCACCATTTTGAACTTTGCGAGTGGTGGTGATGGTTTGGTATTGAGCAGGCTCTTCTATTACCCGATAGCTTGCAGGAGCAACTTGTTTTGTAGTAGTAACCGTTTGATATTGAGCTGGTACCTCTTCATAAATAATGGTACCATTTTCCGTCACCGTTTTTTTGGTAACTGTTTGATATTGAGCTGGTTCTTCGATCACATTATAAGTTGCAGGCGTTTTCACTTCTTGATAAGTATGTGTCTGTTGTGCATGGACAATATTAATTGTCATCAAAAATAGAATTACAAAGGCGAAAAAATGTATTTGCTTTTTCATAATAATTTGATTTACTTTTATGTAGCTATATACTCTACAATTGATGCTAAAATCCAAATAGCTACTAATAAAACGTAAAATCATAGTTTTAGTAACATCATATCTATAGATTTATTGTTTGATTAATCTTCAGATAGGAGAAGCGACATACAAGGAAAAATATTTTTTACAAAAGTTACAGTTATGAATGATCACTATATCTTAATCTTAAGGTCAACTAAGTCCCTATATACCTTATAGTTAACTTGTTATAGCTATTCTTCATAATTCTGTATGCAAGTACATAACTTTTTTCTTTTTTTTACGTCTCATCAAGTAATGATTCTTCATCAACTACAACATACATGAAGTAATCATAGGTGAAATAATAAAAAATACCTGACAATAAAATGATTATGACATTATTATGTAAAATAAATCATGAATCATATCATTTTTACTGTTTTCCGTTTGAGATTTAACTACTTTTGCGCCTAAAAATAAAAACAATATCCTCATATTAAATAAAATACATTTATAATGAAGTTTAGCGAATTTAAATATAAACGCCCGAATTTGGACGAAATGAAAAGTGAGTTTGAGCGTTTATTAGCTGCTTTTGATGTAGCAGAAACAGTTGAAGAACAAAATCAATTGATGCAAAACATCAACGGTATACGAGAAGAGTTCAATACGATGTATAATATTGCTTACATCAATTATAGTACAGATACCGTTAATAAAGATTTTGAAGCAGAACAAAAGTTTTTTGACAAAAATGAGCCGATTTACAAGGGTTTAGAGACCTTGTTTTACAAATCTCTAGTTAAATCAAAATTTAAAGAAGAACTTAAAAAGCACTGGGGGGTACAGTTATTCAATATTGCTGAGATTGCTACTCAGATTTATGATGACAGTATTCTTGCTGATTTACAAGAAGAAAATCGTTTAGCGAGTGCTTATATGAAGCTCATTGCTTCAGCAAAAATTCCGTTTGAGGGAGAAGAGCGTAATCTATCTGGTATTTCACCTTTTGAAATGTCTGCTGATAGAGAGATGCGAAAACGTGCAAGTGCGGCTAAATGGAGCTTTTTTGCAGAGAAGAAGGCAGAGTTGGATGATATTTTTACCCAGCTGGTGAAATTGAGAACGCAAATGGCAACTAAGTTGGGCTATAAGAATTTTGTGGAGTTGGGCTATAAGCGAATGACTCGTACTGATTATAATGCCTCTATGGTTGCAGATTACCGTCAACAGGTATTAGATGTTATCGTTCCTTTGGCTAAAAAACTGAGAGAACGCCAAGCCAAGCGAGTAGGTATTGAGGATATGAAGTTTTATGATCTCAACTTTAACTTTAAAACAGGAAATCCTAAACCTAAAGGGGATTCTAATTGGATCATTAACAATGGTAAGTTGATGTATGAAGAATTATCCAATGAAACCGCAGAGTTTTTTAACTTTATGTTGGATAATGAATTGATGGACTTGGTGACTCGTAAAGGAAAAGCAGGAGGGGGGTATTGTACCTACATTGCAGGCTATGATTCTCCTTTTATTTTCTCTAATTTTAATGGGACTTCTGATGATATTAATGTATTGACCCATGAGGCGGGTCACGCTTTCCAAGTTTATATGAGTCGTCAATTTGAGGTACCTGAATATCATTGGCCGACTTATGAGGCTTGTGAAATTCATTCTATGAGTATGGAATTTTTTGCTTGGCCTTGGATGCAGCATTTCTTTGGAGAGGATACCGAAAAATTTAAGTATGAGCATTTAAGTGGTTCTGTCTTATTTTTACCTTATGGTGTTGCCGTAGATGAATTCCAACATTTTGTCTATGAAAACCCAGATATTAGCCCTGATGAGCGTAATGCTGCTTGGCGTAATATCGAGCAAAAATATCTACCTTGGTTGGATTATGGTGGTAATGAATTCTTAGAGAATGGTGGATATTGGCAAAAACAATCCCATATTTTTGGTATGCCTTTCTATTATATTGATTATACTTTAGCACAAATTTGTGCTTTCCAATTTTGGAAAAAATCACTAGAGAATCAAAATATTGCTTTTAAGGATTATTTGCGTCTTTGTAAAGCAGGAGGGAGCCGCTCTTTCTTGAAATTGGTAGAGTATGCTAATTTAAGTTCTCCTTTTGAGCAAGGCTGCTTGAAAAATGTAGTTGAACCAGTAGAACAATATTTGGAAAGTGTGGATGATAGTCAATTATAAATCCTCCTCACTATTGCAATCATAGTTTGTACTTATGGATCGTATGTTCTTAAAATTATTTCGCAATACATTTTAAATCAACAAATTAAATCCGTAAATTACACTATTGTTAATAAAAACTTCAATTATAAATGTATACAACGCTCATAACATAAAAAAGTTATGGGCGTTTTTTTAGTAATGCATCAAAAATAGATTATTTCAACACAGCAGGTATTGACCCCAATCTAGTTATTTTTAATGCATTACCTATTTCCTGTCTATCTTATTACTTTTTAGCCTTTAGTGCCACTAGTTTTTCCGCTTGCCCTTTCCAATCTTGTCTTGTTACCTGTCCAGGAAAACGAATGACTCCTTCGATTTTTTCTAAATCTGTTTCAGATAAAACAGTCATTTGTTCATAGGTATAGAAACCTAGTTCATTTAATTGTTGAGCAGTAACTCCACCTATTCCTTTGATTTTTGTCAAATCATCCCTTTCTTCTACTGGAACAAATGTACTTGCAACACTTGCTTCAGTATTAAGAATAGGTAGTTCCTTTTCAGGTACTTCCTGCACTACTTCTTGTTTAGTAGTAGCGATTTCTTTTACTACTGTATTATCTGTCAAAAGTGCTAAATCAACTTCTAATTGGTTTAACTTCTCTTTCAAAGATTTTCTTTGGAAACGATTAAAAAATTTCATATTTCTAGTTTATCAATAATTTCAATAAAAAATGCTTTTCATTATGGTACAATAAGTGAAAAGTAAACCATAATGAAAAAATCAATATAATTGACTGATTTACTGGGTTTAAGTCACTCATTGAACAAAAAATGAGCAGTAACCATTGTTAACGATGTCGTCTCTATAATAGTTTGATAGAAATACTAGAGAATAATAGACTAGACTAATAAAAAACCCCAGTAGTACATCAAATTCCTAGTAGCTCTTATTTTTGTGAGGAGTTACATTATTTCACAGATACATTGCATTTAATGTGTCTTCTACTATTTTTACAAAAAATTCACTATTTCATTGAATGATTTAAGCATCAATAGCGGTACACCAAAAATCAAACGCTTTGTCAGCCAACTATTTTGTTTCTTAATGCTATTATTTAGCATTCACAATAATAGCTATGCACAGACCCTAAGTTATAATATTGTCAAAGGGGGAAGTACTATAGGTACCTTTTCTATTAGTAAAAATACGAGTGGCAATACAACAACATATGAGGCGAAAAGTCATTCAGAGTTTTCTGTTGTCATTAAAAGCTATGTATTGGATGTCAAAACGACCAATACTTTTATAGATGGTATACTCACTAAAGCACATACTAAACATCAACTCAATGGTGCGACTCGTAATGAAGCGACAACAGAAGCAGCAAGTGGTGGTTATCGAACGGATGTTGATGGGACGGTTAATATTGTCCCTACTAGTGCTATTGAATGTACCTCATCTACCCTATATCACCAAGAGCCTATTTATGTATCGAATGTTTATTCAGAAAGATTTGGTCAATTTTTGCAGATCAAAAAAGTAGGGGATCAAAAATATGAGTTGACGCAGGCTGATGGGAAGAAAAATTATTTTACTTATCGAAATGGTCAATGTGTTGAGGTAGAAATCAACCATTCTTTGGCGACAATTTACTTGAAAAAGCGTTGATCTATTTTAATGCTTCTATAATACCCATTTTATTTCTAATCCATCAATCACTTAATCACACCTTCATAAAATGACATCGCCTAGTTCTTTAGAAGAACTAGGCGATTGTTGTATTTGCTATCTGATAATGTTTGTAGACATCACGACAACATTACCTTTTATTCAATTTCCAATTGTATTCATAATAACCCACTTTATAATCAGATGGGATTTTATTATCTCTGAATTTGTTGATATAGCTTAAAGCATCACCAAAATCTCCACCATACCATTCAAAAATCTTAGAAATATTAACCGTTTTATTGGCATCATCCACCTGTATAAACTTGGAGTCATTAAGTGCCTTGCGAGTTTGTGATTGTAATTGTCTTTCCAGACTTGCAGGCTGATAAGCAAAGTTTTCTAATTTAGGACAGCCAACTGCTGCACAAACCAATACAAAGTGGAAACGTGCATCTTTTTTAATACCAAAAAGCGTTGATTTTTCTAATTGATCCAAACTAGTCGTTTTACCAGCCACTTTATGCTTACTTGCCTTAAAGAAATCACTCACATCCAAAGGAGAAGCAGGTAAATTATTGTCAATGACAGATTTAACTACTAGAATATTATAAGCATTAATGTAAAAGGCTTGTTTTTCTGCACTACTTGCACCTGATAAATCTGCACTAGCAATCATATCAACCAAAGCCTTCAATTCAGATGGATTAATACTGCTATAAGCTACTCGACCACCCGATACATATTTTTTCATAAATGCATCTGTTTTGGTAAAGTAATCACCCAAACCACCTTTTTTAGCTGCTTTCTTAGCTTTTTTAGGCACAGGTTTACTCACTACTGGACGAGCAGGAATGGGAGTACGCTCCCAGTTCAATTGCTCATTTTTGGCTTCTTCTG
>JAHDFT010000236.1:2404-8522 GCA_020628015.1 Bacteroidota bacterium | reverse complement strand
AGTATTTTGTGCTTAACGGATTTTTGAGGGATTTTACCTAAAATCCATAAGGTCGAGTCAAGAAAAGAAAAACAAGCATTGCATAACATCAAATTACAAGCAATATCACATAACCAAAGCAATATGTTCCACAAAAAAGATTTGAGCCAATACCACTTTTTAATAACCGGAGGCGCAGGATTTATCGGTTCACATGTAGTGGAATATTTATTGAACCATAATGCAGGTAAAGTTCGAGTGCTGGATAATTTAAGTACTGGTTTTCAATCTAATATAGACTTATTTAGTCAGCATCCTAACTATGAATTTGTATTTGGAGATATTCGAGATTATGAGACTTGCCAAAAAGCATGTGAAGACATGCATTTTATCTCTCACCAAGCGGCTATTGGTTCTGTGCCTCGATCTATTGCCAATCCGATGTATACCACCAATGTCAATGTTGCAGGCTTTGTCAATATGTGTCAAGCAGCAAAAGAGGCAGGTATTCAACGGGTAGTTTATGCTTCTTCCTCTTCGGTTTATGGAGATGAAACCACCTTGCCAAAGGTCGAGCATAAAACAGGAAAATTGCTTTCTCCTTATGCGGCTTCTAAGATGAGTAATGAGCTGTATGCTGACGTGTTTGGAGCTTTGCATAATATGGAAATGATTGGCTTTCGTTATTTCAACGTTTTTGGCCCTCGACAATCTCCTAAAGGGCAATATGCGGCTGTTATTCCACTTTTTATAGAAGGCTTGCTTCGTCAAACGCCTGTTTATATCAATGGGGATGGTCTACAAACAAGGGATTTTACCTTTGTTGATAATGCTGTACAAGCCAATATACTAGCCTTTTTCTGTGAAAATCAAGCAGCTTATAACGAAGCTTATAATATTGCTGTTGGAGATAAAATTTCTGTCCTTTCCCTCTTCCAATCCATTGCTAATGAACTCAATAGCTCCCAAGAAGCCATTCACCGTGCGCCTAGAATGGGAGACATTAGAGATTCTATGGCTGATATTAGTAAGGCGAATCAATTATTGGCTTATGATCCTACTATCAATTATGAAGAGGGCTTAAAACAAACCATCGCTTATTTCAAAAGTTTAGATGACCAACCATGCCCCCTAAAGTCGCTGTAGTTATACTCAACTGGAATGGCCGTCACTTCCTAGAGCAATTCCTCCCTTCTGTTGTACAATCCACTTATACGAATCTGGAAATTGTTGTCGCAGACAATGGTTCAACTGATGACTCCCTTGACTTTGTAAAAAAAAGTTATCCCAATATCAAATTAGTCGTTAATGATCAAAACTATGGCTTTGCAGGAGGATACAATGTTTCTCTTGCTCATGTAGAGGCAGATTATTATGTTTTACTCAATTCAGATGTAGAAGTAGAAGCAGGTTGGATTGAACCTGTCATCAAATATTTTCAGGCAGATGCTCGGATTGGAGCTTGTCAGCCTAAGCTTCGAGCCTATCACCAAAAGACCCATTTTGAGTATGCTGGTGCAGCAGGTGGGTATATTGATTTGTTTGGTTATGCCTTTTGTAAAGGGCGTTTTTTTGATATTTGTGAAGCAGATGAGGGGCAATATGAGGAGCCTGCATCAATTTTTTGGGCTACAGGAGCGGCTATGTTTATCAAGGCGGATTTATTTCACCAAGCAGGTGGTTTTGATGCCGATTTTTTTGCCCATATGGAAGAAATTGACCTTTGTTGGCGCATGAAGCGGGCGGGGTATTTACTGTATTATTGTCCTGAGTCAATTGTTTATCATGTCGGTGGAGGAACGCTTCCACAAGGAAATCCTCGCAAGACTTATTTGAATTTCCGCAATAATTTGACAATGTTATTCAAAAATCTCACCTTCTGGCAATTATTGACCATTTTCCCCATTCGCCTCCTCCTAGACCTCATTGCTGCTCTAAAATCCCTTATTGACCGCAAACCAGCCGATGCCAAAGCCATTTTAAAAGCACAATTTTATTTTTACCAACATTTTTTGACCAATCTCAAAAAAAGAAAGGCAGCACAAGCGCAAGTCGAGCAAATTCGACTAGCTGATAGTCAGATGAATAGGGATGGTTGGTATCGTAAAAGTATTATTATTGATTATTTTTTTAAGGGAAAAAGGAAATTTCCAGAATAAACGATTGGTTAGTGTTGTCTAAATAGCAATCACTAACCAATCAATCTTCTATCATGCAACAAAGAACAATCCAACATCTATTATGGCGAGCAGGTTTTGGCCCAACAATTCAACAATTAAAAAAATATCAGGGGCAAAGTCGGCAAAAAGTGGTTCGAGACCTATTGCAACAGTCTAATCGCTATGAAGCTATTGATGAGATTCCAAAACAGCTATTAGATCAAATGCGAATGGCTAAGGATCAGATGATGCATGGCATGATGTCTTCTAAAAAGGAACTACGAGAATTATCCAAACAAAGAAATAGGGCTATTAATTTAAATTGGCTGGGCAAAATGGTTAATAGCTCGGCTCAATTGCGAGAAAAAATGGCTCTGTTTTGGCATGACCACTTCGCTTGTAAAGAAAAAAACGCCTACTTTACCCAATTACAAATCAATACCCTCCGCAAATATGCACTAGGAAATTTTGGGGAATTGTTGATGGCAGTTGCCAAAGATCCAGCCATGTTGAAGTTTCTCAACAATCGGCAGAATAAGAAAGCTAGTCCGAATGAAAATTTTGCTAGAGAATTACTGGAATTATTTACACTAGGCATTGGCAATTATACCGAAAAAGACATTAAAGAAGCTGCTAGGGCTTTTACTGGTTGGAATTTTGACAAAGAAGGAAAATTTGTCATTCGCCAATTTCAACATGATGATGGACGGAAAACTTTTATGGGGAGATCAGGTAATTTTGGAGGAGAAGACATCATTATGATTCTATTGGATAATCAACAAACCGCCTATTATATTACAAAGAAAATCTATCAGTATTTAGTTAATGAAGAAGCTGATGAACGTATTATTCAACAATTGACCAAGCATTTTTATCAATCCAATTACAATATTAGCTCCCTTATCGAAAAAATCTTTATGGCGGATTGGTTTTATACTTCTAAAAATATAGGTAGCCAAATCAAATCACCAATCATTTACCTTGCTGGTTTACAACGTTTATTTCAGATTAATTTCCCCAATCCAAGTGCCTTGCTTCGTTTACAAAAAGCTCTAGGACAACAATTATTAGAGCCGCCTAATGTGGCAGGCTGGACGGGTGGTAAAGCATGGATTGATAGCACTACCCTCACCTACCGACTCGGTATTCCCTCCCTCATTTTTCAGGAAGCATCGACCAATATTCCCAATATGGCTCCTAGGAGAATGAATAAACAAGAGCGTTTCCAAGCGACTTTTGATGCTCGTGATTACTATCAATGGTTGACCAAATCATCTAAAACCGACATGACTGATTCTATTGCTCAATTATTAATACAGGTGGATATTGGTCAAGAGCAAAAGCAAGTACTTGATAAATATCGGCTTGATGGTTCTACGCAAACACGTATTAATGGGTATACGCTTACTTTGTTGTCTATGCCTGAATATCAGTTGTGTTGATGTTGTGTTTGGGAGACAAGGCATGCCTTGTCCCTACGGTAAATATATTATTCAATTAATCCATTCCATCCATGAAAAGACGTAATTTTCTTCAATTATCTGCGCTTGCTTCTGGGAGCATTCTTATTCCACAATTTTTAAAAGGTAGTCAGCATTTTTTGCCTAAACGGACGCAAAGTAATGGCAAAACACTAGTCGTTATACAGCTTTCGGGGGGAAATGATGGTTTGAATACCATTGTTCCTTATCGTAATGACGATTATTATCGCCTTCGTCCACGTCTAGGCATTCCTCAAAATGAAGTATTGAAATTAACCGATGAACTCGGCTTAAATCCGATGATGACTGGCTTGCGTCAACTTTATGATAATGGGGAAATGAGTATTATCAATAATGTCGGTTATCCGAATCCGAATCGTTCTCATTTTCGTTCGATGGAGATTTGGCAAACGGGAAGTGATGCGAATGAATATTTGTCTAGTGGTTGGTTGGGTAGGTATTTGGATGCAACTTGTAGTGGGAGTTGTACAACAATGCATCATGGTATTGAGGTAGATAGTCAATTATCTTTGGCGATGAAGGGAGAAAAGGTGAAAGGAATTGCGGTACAGAATCCTAAGCAATTGCATCAGGTAACCAAGCATGATTTTTACCAAGATGTAGCGCAAACTGCCCATCATGACCATCATCACGATCATGAAAACCTAGCGTATCTCTATAAAACGATGATCGAAACGGCCAATTCTGCGGAGTATATTCATAGTAAGTCCAGAGTCTATCCGAATAAAGCAACTTATCCTCAAAATAAATTGGCTCGCAGCTTGAAAACCATTGCTCAGTTGATTGCTGCGGATATTGATACGAGCGTTTTTTATGTGTCTTTTGGCAGTTTTGATACACATGCCAATCAGAAAAACCAGCAAAATCGTTTGTTGAAAAATTATTCAGAGGCGGTGACGGCTTTTGTGAAGGATTTGAAGGCGTATCGGAAATTGGATGAGGTGATGATTTTTACCTTCTCCGAATTTGGTCGCCGAGTAGCAGAAAATGCTAGTGGAGGAACCGATCACGGAGCCGCCAATAATGTCTTTTTAATGGGTGGGCAGCTAGAAAAGGCTGGTTTCTATAATGCGCCCCCTAATTTGAAAAAATTGGATCAAGGAGATTTGATGTATGATGTGGATTTTAGGGATGTTTATGCCAATTTACTAGGAGGATGGTTAGGAGTAAACGCTAAGAATATCTTGAAAAAATAATAATTTTCTATAAATCGTGAAAAACAAAAACTTTTTAAGCTTAGTTTTTTAATGTACTTTTGAAAATATACTTGAATAATGAACTCAATAATATGAAAATCCATACCTTAAAATACAAAGATCATGTTCAAAAATGGGAAATAAATAAAACCTCTTTTTTTGATTTAACTTTATTGGTAGGTATATCTGGTGTTGGCAAGACACAAATACTTCACGCACTACTGCAAATCCGTAGTATCGCTTATGGAGGTCCAGATGGATCTGGAAATGGTGTTGAATGGGAAATTGTTTTTTCTAATGAGCAACAAAACTACCTTTGGACAGGGAAATTTGAAGCAATTGAGGATCCTTTTTTTACAAGAGATATACTAAATACAAATAGCCCCCACCTAGAAAAAGAAGCTCTTTTTTTAAATGGAGATTTAATTATAGAACGAAAAAATGGGGATATTTTATTTAAAGGCAGTAAAATGCCTAAATTATCTTCTAAAGAAAGTGTCATTAGCATATTTAAAGAAGAAGATAGTATTCAAGCAGCCTACAATGGGTTTAAAAAAATGGTTTTTAGGGATCATACAATGAGAGAGGGAGAAGATTTTAGTCGCTATTCTATTTTCGAATATGAACAAAATAAGACAGAATTTCAAACTATTGATGCCATTCGAAATAGTGGACTAGATACTATCTCTAAATTATTTTGTCTTCATGCTAACGAAAAAGAAATCTTTAATGAACTTGTAGACAACTATAAAGATATATTTCCACAAGTAGAACAGATTAGAATTGGTATATTTTCCCCCATTCCTTTCATTGCTAATGAAACGCCTAATATTCAATTTAAGGAAAAAGGAGTCGATAAATGGATTTCCCAATCTTATATCTCTTCTGGGATGTTTAGAACATTCTTACATATTAGTGAGATGTATTTACTAAGTGATGGTACTGTTGTATTAATTGATGAATTTGAAAATAGTTTAGGTGTTAACTGTATTAATGTATTGACTGAGGACTTAATACATGAAAATAATCGCCTTCAGTTTATTGCAACTAGCCATCATCCTTATATTATTAATAAAATCCCCTATGATTATTGGAAAATAGTTACTAGACGTGGAGGTACCATTAATACCTCTGATGCAAAAGATTTTGAACTAGGAAGGTCTAATCATGAACGATTCCTCAATTTAATTAACTTACCGCAGTATAAAAGTGGTATTGAAAGTTTTTCTTAGATGAATCTATATATTATTGTTGAAGGTGAGGAAACCGAGTTGCAATTGTA
>JAHDFT010000236.1:0-2304 GCA_020628015.1 Bacteroidota bacterium | reverse complement strand
GATTACTCCCCACCATAGAAAAACAACTCACCTCCCAAACCCACTACAACAACGAGAACAGGCAGGCAATAAGCCCCCCGCATCATTCACCGTCTTTCTAAACTGCATAATGGATGGCGAATTCCAGATCTCCTTGAGGTTATTTTCATATAGATTACCAATGGTGAGATTGTAGCAACGGCCATGCGCTGGAATGACATCTCCATTGGATTTAATCATTACATTGTGAAATATATCGTTACACCTTTTGCCAATAAATATTTCTGGATGATGGTAAAATACGTCTAACTGCTCTCGATTAGCTAATTCTGGAGAAAAGCGAATGGGGAATTTTGTTTTTTTGGCCTTTATTTCCTTAATTTCACTCCATAATAAATCCAAATCCATATTATCAATATTGATTTCTTCCATATTGGAGGAAGTGGCTTTATAGTGTATGCCAAACTTAGCATTATGTGCATCCGCAACAGCGGCAGAAGTGAAATTCGTATGCATAAAGCCCATTGCAGTTAATGGATAATCTTTAAAGAAATCAACAAACTCTGCTAATTTACCAATATTCCACTCTGTTATGACACAATAAATCCCAATCTTTGGTGGGTTGGGATCTTCAAGGAGCTTTTCAATCCCTTGTATCGCTCTCTGGAAAGAGCTTTTATGCCCTCGAATATAGTTGTGAATCTCTTGAGGACCATCTAAAGAAATATTCACTTCATCTAAACCACTCTGAATTAAGCCTTCAGCATGACGTTTTAAATTTAAGCCATTGGAGGTAATAGAGGTATATATGCCTTTCTGTTTTGCGTAGGTTAGGGATTCTACTAAATGGGGATAAATTAGTGGTTCGGTAAAACCATAACCTATCTTTGTTTTTTTAAAGTGTGTACTTGTTTCGTCAATAATTTTTTTAATCAATTCTAAAGGCATGTTCAGGGGTCTGCTTCCCATCAAATTTTGGAAAAAATTGCTCTGATTGTAATCTACCCCTACGTCACACATTTTACAATGCAAATTGCATATATTATTCACACCTAGCACGATCCATCTAGGAGCGTAGATTATTTTTGTAGGAAATAGGCGGCTATTGATTTGTTTAACTTTATTTCCAATTACCCCAATGTTCATATGTATTGATTTAAAATACTTTACCAGCTTTGTATTAGCTAGTGTATTGCGAAAAATACATAAGCCCTAGATTTGAGTTTATGCATATTCATCATTCACACTAATTTAGGTCAAATATTCAACTTCTCCAAAGAACATCAATTTTTAATCCATCGCTTAAAATAGCAAAGATAAATTCCAGCCAATCACCCCAACTCCCTCCGAATTGACCAAATAAGCCGCCCCATTAGCCGATTGAGCGTTGGTATAGACCAATTGAATGAATAAACTATTCCACAAATAATCTAGGCTAATGCTGTAATTATCTTGATAGCTGGTCGATTCATTACGATTCATGTGTAAGGTGTAATCTAGTGCTAGGCTTAAGTTATCCATTAAAAAATACTTAGTACCAATTCCTAGTAAATATTGATTGTGAGATTGCGTTTTTTCTAGTACTAAATTTTGTCGAATAAACATCGGAGACAATTGTAGATACCACCTTTCACCTAACCATTTTGAAACAATTAATTGATGCATATAGGTCAAACGGTCTAGGTTTTTCATATAGATGAATCTATCGGCTGATAATTCGGTATCGTAGGTGATCGCTCCAAAATAGGTTAAACCTAATCCAACATAGGTTAAGCCTAATGAATTTGAAGCTTCTACATACCCATTTAACAATTGCCATTTAGTATACAATCCCCATGTTTGTCGATAAGCTTCCCAGCCTAATCCTAGCTGAAAACCATCACTTAAACCATAATTAAAACGCAAATGCGTATTGAAAGGACGTTCTTTGAAATAATCATTTATAGGTGTTTCTATACTGCTTAGACGATTCATTAATTGTATTTGGGAAACGCCTTTTTCTAAGGTCTCCGTTGTCGGTAATTGACCTAGTTGTGTATATTGTCCTTTGGTAATAAGCGTTACACTACAAAAGACTAAAGTAACTACTATTCTCAACATATTAAAAATCATTTTATGGAAGGAAACCATCTGCTGCCCATTGTTCAATAATTTGCCTTTGTTCGGCACTCAATAAACCACTTGGCGGCATGGGGTTCGTGCTGCTATTGATTCGTTGAATCAAATTACCATCTTCAACATAAACTCGTACATCATCGTAAGTTCCTAGTAAAACACCTGCGCTTGGTGCGGCTCCACCATGACAGGTGACACAATGATTAAAGA
>JAHDFT010000235.1:4144-8524 GCA_020628015.1 Bacteroidota bacterium | reverse complement strand
TTTATTATGGGGTAATAATTATATGTTCTTGGTACGAAGCTTTTTTAAATTCTCCAAATCCTTCTCTAAGTCCTCCACATCATACTTCATATAAACATTTCGCTTAGATAATTCTTGTTGAAATGCTAAATAATTTAAGCCACATAAGGTTTTTGCTTGCCCAAAGGACAAGCGTTCTTTATCATATAAATATACTGCTATTTCTATAAGTAGCTCATTTGCAGAAATGTCAGCTTTCTTTAGAATGTCTTCTGAAATAGATAAATTCATATTTTACTTTTTGAATGAAGATACTATTTTTGAGGGATATTGTCAAGAGGAGATAATAGCCTACCATCTACTAACAATACCTACACTCGTCAAATCATTAGCATCATCTCTTGGATCAATAGCCGTATTCGCCTTTACACTAACCCTAAACGGAATACCCTTTTCTTTGATACACAAATCAATATTATTGTCATTATCATTGAGGTCTGCGATTTGGAAAGGATGTATTTGGAGGGTATCCTTGTTGCTGGTTTGTATATCAATGGTGAAATTGGTCAATTCATTGACTCCTAATTCATTGCCATCCAAAGCCCTAACCCCACCAGCCCAAACAGTTCTAACAACAAAAGCTGTTTGATCTTTGGGACAATCACAAGCATTACCTGACGCTACATATGGATAAGCATTATCTAGGGTAAAATATTCTGCATAACTCACAAAAGGGCCTTTTTCTAAAGGGGTCACTGCTATTTTTTGCCCCTTGAAATTTTGTCCACTACGAGCCAATAAATCCCCAATAATTTCAACCTCGATGGGTTCATTATCGGGGTGATTGCCATAATCGCCAATCAACAAAACCGTTCTCAATTCAAAAGCCTCCATTGCAGGACGAAAAGAAGCCACATCGACATTATAAAACGCTCCTTTACTAGTCTTGATCTTAAAATCACTAGCTTCTAAAGTTGTTGGATCTAATTCATGAGAAAAAACAACTGGCATTCCATCTTTACCTGGAGCCTTAGGAGAAATTCCAATAGCTGTTCTAGGTAAGGCATTATCTAAACCAAAAAAGGCGGATAATACTTTGGCTTCCCGTTTTTGGTCGATTGGTGGTACTTGATCAGATAATGTATACTCAGTTTGTGAGGAATTGCAAGCTATTAATAGAAATAGCAGGCTGGTGATGATGGTTATGGTTAATTTGTATGGCATGGTTGGAGTTTTTTATTACTCGAATTAGTCCTCTAATAAATCACCTATATTTTCAGGATTCCTTTGAGCATGAATCACAGCTTTACTTCTTCCATACTATAGCTTTTACCTGACGCTATTTCTGATTTTGATTTAGATAAAATATTCAATAAAGTATCAACTGCTAATGGATCCCCTGGTGATACCAAATCTCTATTTGATTCATAGGATTCTACTACTCCTAAACTATGTAGCGAATGAATAATTTGTAGAAATTCCTTCAAATTATGTTCACTTACATTAATATGATAGGTCATTTTTATTTTTTTCAGTTAAAAATTTTATTTTTTACCAAATTAAAGATCAACTAATTTAGTTGATTTTCCAAAAAACTTCTAGTTTGCAGCCTTTCTTTATCTTTTCTTTTACTTTGACGTATAATCCATTTTTAGTAAACTCAGTCTTCTTCATCGCTAAAAGCTGCCAATCTAAAAAACTCATCCAACTTATTTTCTAGTAATTTTTTATCAAATAATTCTGTTTGATATTTGGCAACCAAAGCAGGGGACATGCTTCTGCTCAAAGCATATTCCACTATTTTGGTATCCTTGTTTTTACAAAGAATAATGCCAACACTTGGTTTTTCCTTTTCCTTTTTAATGTCTCGGTCTAATGCTTCCAAGTAGAATTCCATTTTACCTAGAAACTCTGGTTTAAAATCTGTAATTTTTAAATCTATGGCTACTAGACATTGCAATTCTCGATGAAAAAACAGAAGATCAATATAGAAATCTTTATTGCCTACAGAAACTCTGTATTCTTCACCAACAAAGGTAAAGTCCTTCCCAAACTCCAGTATAAACTGTTTTAGGTTCTTTATAATGGCTTTTCTTAGATTTTGTTCTGAATATTTTGCAGGTAAGCCTAAAAAGTCTAGTACATAATTGTCTTTAAAAATGTATTCTGCTTGAGGATGAATCTGCTTAACAATAGGAGAAATATTTTGATTAGACAATACGGCTCTTTCAAACAAAGCACTATCTATTTGCCTTTCTAATTCTCTTTTGGATAAGCGTTCTTTTATAGATAATAAAACATAGAATGCCCGCTCCTCCTTAGTTCTGGACTTAGCAATAATAATTAGATTATTAGTCCAACTAATTTCTCTCACCAGTGGTGAGAGTTTTTCCTCTTGGTAGTATAATTCATAAAATTGCTTCATTCGCCACAGATTCGGAGTAGAAAAACCTTTCATATCTGGCTCCGTTTTTTTAAGATAATCTGCCAGATTTTTAATGACACTTTCTCCCCATTCAGATTGATTCACCTTTTCACTAATTAATTTACCAACACTCCAATATAGATTGATTAATTCCTTATTAACCACATTGTATGCTTGTCTTTTAGCTTGATCTATTAGTTGTTTCACTTCCGAAAATTGATTATCTGGTTTCATTATTACCTGTTTTGTATACACTTACTAAAACAAACTCATCTGCTCATTTCCTCTTATGATTGTTCCAAACGCCTCCCAATCTTTAACATTTAAATCTCTGATCTGTTTTTGAGCTGTTTTAAAGTCTAAATGGCTAAATGCTTTCAAAAAGTCGATACGCATTAAAATATCTTTATTAATGGATCTTTTGGCATCTGAAAAAATGATGGATTTTAGGAATTGTTGCACCAATTCAGAATTAACTATATAATGGGCGATTTGTGCCATTTTCAATTCCTCAAAACCAATAAAATAGCAGGTATCGTCAAGCATTATTGGTTTGGATTGATCGGGTTTGACTAAAGTGAAATGGGTTGATTTATATAGTCCTGAAATGGCTACTTTATAAGGAGCAAAGGAATAATTTCCAATACCAAAAATAGAAAAACTGGGTTTATTCTTGTAAATAGATGATTTGCGTTTGTCGAAAAAGTGTTTATGTGCATTCAAGTATTGATAAGTCAAGGGAAACTGGTCTTTGATATATGTTGTTGCTTGACCTATTTTTCTTTGTGTAATGATTGTCGATTTTCTAAAAGTATTTGTTTCCTTAACTTTTAAATCAGAACTTTTTAATAAACCATAAACCAAATTAGGTTCCAATTCAATTTTTTCTCCTAATCTATTGGTGAAATGACCATTGACTGCTTCAAGTTCCATCACTTTAGAGCAGTCATGCTTAACCCCTGAACGCCAAGTAAAAATGGATTTACCATCTATATTACTTGATTTATCATAATCCTCAATAGAATACACAAATTTATCTTTATACCAGCCAAAAGTAGTGATGTGCTGGTGATTGTAAAAATCAAGCTCCTTACAATTAAACTGAGGCTCTGTATTGAGTTGACTTAGAAACAAACAAGCATTGACGGAGACATTAAACTCCTTTTTAGCGTCTATATTTAATTTTTCAGTTTGCCCTATTCTGTAACGATTCCGCTTTTGATCTTGGATAATATTTTTAACAACAGCATTTTTAATCAAAAAAGCAAATAGACCATTATGATTTTGGAAAGCATGAAGCATGTTTAAAGTAATATACTCTCCAATATCAAAATTACCTTTTCCAGTAATCGCATCTAATCCTTTATGATCTTTAAAGTTTGATTTTTTAGGGAGATTTTTGGAATCAATTGTACCTAATTCCGAATTAGTCACCCAAGGCGGATTCCCAATGACCAAAGTCTTCAAAGCCTTTGTAGATTGGGCTAGAGCCTCATAAGCAAACTCAAAAGCATTCGCATGAATAATGTCAATTGCTGGTTTAGGATGATCTGGATGATTTAGAAAATAGGTGAGCAGTTTAAATTTCGTTTCCCAGACATAAGGCTGATAGATTTCAACACCAACCACCTTTTTGAGAGATTTTAATTGCTCAATAGCAGCTAAAATAAAATTTCCTTTGCCACAAGTCGGTTCTAAAAGAAATTCAAAATCAGTATATTTAGAAAAGGTATAGGCAACAACTTGAGAAGCTAAAACAGGATTGGTTTGAAAATCTCCATATTCTCGTCTATTGGGTTCCGACAAAAGATGATTTTCCATTGTCAATTGCGTCAATAATTCATTTGCGCTTGATTGAGTGGGAAAAAAGCTGGAAATACCACTCATTTCTTTAATCAGGGTATTGGCTTCCACATAATTGGAGAGTAGTTGTTTATTTTTTTGGAAAAAAGTTAATGTTATATCAGGAATATGCG
>JAHDFT010000235.1:0-4044 GCA_020628015.1 Bacteroidota bacterium | reverse complement strand
ATCTTCCTTAAGCTTAACCACTCTAGCATATTGTAATCGCCATTGTAGGGCATTGGAAATAGTCAAATAACCCTGTTTAGGCGGATCATTAAGAATTTGCGTAGCAATTAGACCAAGTGTAATGTCATCCGCTGGAATATTTTTGTCGCTAAGATAAGCAATAATGTCTTCTTTAATTGCCCCATCTTTAATCATTTCTCGTAGCCGAAAAGTAGTGGTATAATCTGCTGTCCTTTCTTTTTCAAGAAACGAACAACTCACAAAATCAAGTAGAGCTGTACTTGTTTGAGGATTATCAACTTTGTCGTATACAAAAATAAGTAGATTATAGCCCAATCCAAATATTTTCTGCTTGGCATCCTTAAATGGACAAGAGGATTGCGGTTGTTTTATAGAAGTAACCTTTATATCGGTTTGGATGTTTGCACCTGGTAAGTCTATGCCTCTTGCAGAGGAGCCTTTATCGTAGGTAAAATGATCTTCAAGGTATTTTTGAAATTTATGCTCAATATAAGTTCCTATAGCTTTACCATCAGTTACGCCATATAATTCTTTATTTTGATAGGTCGATTCTATATCACAAAATGTTTTAGCTGCCTTTTTTAACGTTGCTATGCTTAGATTTGGCTTCATTGATTGCTGTTTTGTTTCAAAGTTAGATTTTTATTTGTATATGTCCAATTGCTAGGAGATTTTATGAGTTTTATAGAGGTCGCTAATTTCTCTCACCACTGGTGAGAGAAATTGAATTATGATTGTACCCTATGAATAAGTTGATCAATGTGAAGGACTTATCTAAAACCCCTTCCGCCTCCCCTCCTTAAAATAATCCGCAAACTTAGAGCGATTCAAGGAGGCAATTACTTGATCCAATTGACCAATAATCTCTAGCCATTGGGTATCATCTGTGGGGTCGGAGATGGGTTGATTATTGATGGGTTGTAGTAAGCCAAAATCGGTCTTTTGCCAAGCGCAAGCCCTGATTTGCAAGGGGATGACCTTCTTTTCTGAGCTATTGTAGTTTTTAAGCAGTTGGGAAATGTCAAACTAAACAAAATTTAGTATCTTTTGTCAGTAAATTTTAGGAAAATTTTATTTTTTTTGGCTATTTTTGTAAAAATTGATAGAAAATGACATTGAAACCAAAAATCACCATTGAAGATGTCTATGGGTCAACTTTTCAAACTAGAGTCATAGTTCCTACTGATAATGGACAAGCAGCGTTAACACATTATCTACACAATTCAAAAAATGGAGTTTCTCATTTTTATAAAAAAGCAGCTACCTTACAAATCAAGAAATCCCTCCAACAAAAATATCCATCTCAAATCATAAATACAGAAATAGCAGCAAAAGCTCTTCAGTATATGCTTTCTAATTTTAACACTAATATCCCTTTTCCAGCCCCTAAAAATCCTAATTTTACATTTATTGACCTTTTTGCTGGAATTGGTGGTTTTAGAATGGCCATGCAAAACTTAGGAGGCAAATGTGTATTTACTAGTGAGTGGGATAAATATTCAAAAAAAACTTATGGTGTTAATTATGGAGAAATACCATTCGGAGACATAACAAAAGAAGAAATTAAAAACTTTATTCCTGATAATTTTGACTTACTATGTGCTGGATTTCCATGCCAGGCATTTTCAATAGCTGGTAGAAGAGGGGGCTTTGAAGATACAAGAGGAACTTTATTTTTTGATGTAGCAGACATCATCAAAAGAAAAAAGCCCAAAGCTATATTTCTTGAAAACGTGAAAGGACTTAAAAATCATAATAGAGGTCAAACAATAAACACAATATTGAATGTATTAAGAAATGATTTAGATTACTTTATTCCTGAACCAGAAATAGTAAATGCTAAAGATTTTGGTGTACCACAAAATAGAGAAAGAGTTTTTATTGTAGGATTTCGTAAAGATTTAGGTGTTAAAAAATTCAAATACCCAGAAGGAGTAAATGAAAGAATTGTTTTCAAAAATGTTAAAGAAAAAGAAGAAGTATCTGTCAAATATTATTTATCAACTCAATATTTAGAGACTTTACGAAAGCATCGTGCTAGACATGAAAGTAAAGGAAATGGATTTGGATATTCAATAATAGCAGATGATGAAATTGCCAATGCAATTGTTGTTGGAGGGATGGGAAAAGAAAGAAATCTTGTTTATGATGATAGATTAAGTAATTTTAACCCAGTAACCAATATCAAGGGAGAAGTCAATAGAGAAGGCATTAGAAAAATGACCCCAAGAGAATGGGCAAGACTTCAAGGTTATCCAGATACCTTTAAAATTGTTGTTTCTGATGCACAAGCATATAAGCAATTTGGTAACTCTGTTGCAGTACCTGCTATACAAGCCACAGGAAAAAAAATCCTTCAAAATCTAAACTTGTAAAAATGCTTAAAGGAAATAAAGGTGAATGGAGCGAAATGTATATCCTTCTCAAATTATTAGGAGATACTGTTCTATACCCTGGAAATGAACATATTGAACGCATACCCAATATTCTTTATCCAATAATAAAAATACTTCGTTCTGAATCAGATAGAAATTTTGAATATTCTATTGAAGATAATATCGTTATAGTTTCGGGAAATGAGGAAGTATTAAGACTACCAGTAAGTGAGTTTAAAGCAAAATCAATAGACTTACTTAAATATATAAAAAAAAGCTCACACACTACATTTGCTATTCCAGAAATTGAAGCATTTATGCAGAAGATTAAATGTACTTCAATAAAAGCTAGTTCTTCAGTAAAAACAGATATCACAATTGTCATTCATGACGAAAAAACCAATCAGACACCTACACTTGGATTTAGTATAAAATCTCAGTTAGGAAGCCCTTCAACCTTATTAAATGCTAGTAAAACTACAAATTTCACCTTTAGAATAAGCAATCTCCAACTGGATTCTCAAGAAATTAAAGCAATAAATAATATTGATACAGACAGTAAAATCAAGGATAGAATTGAAGCTATTCATTCTAGGGGTGGTACTTTTCAGTTTGTAGCAATAGACAAGCAAATATTTTCAAATAATCTTATTTTGATGGATAGTTTGCTACCTCAAATTATTTCCCAAATAGTATTTAAATATTTTTCGACCGAAAATACTAAAATAGTTGATCTACTTTCTGTGATTGAGCAACAAAATCCATTAAATTTTGACACTACCAACAATCATCCTTTTTACACTTATAAAATAAAACGATTTTTAACCGATACTGCTCTAGGAATGGTGCCATCAAAAGTTTGGACAGGACAATATGATGCTACAGGTGGTTATTTAATAGTAAAAAAAGATGGAGCTATTTTGTGTTACCATATTTACAATAGAAATGACTTTGAAAATTATTTGATAAACAATACAAAGCTTGAAACAGCTAGTTCTTCAAGACATAAATTTGGCAAAATATATGAAGAAGATAGTGAATTATTTTTCAAACTAAATTTACAAATTCGGTTTACAAAGTGAGAAAAATTAAAAAGAAGTCAATTGAGTGCTATCCATTCAATTTAACTCTCCTTATGATTTCCAATAAAAAAACCAATCTACACTCCCTCCCCAATAATCCCCACAATCTCCTCCAAATACCTTTGATCCACCGCATCAAAATCATTCAATTGATCACTATCGACATCCAGCACCAATTGCGTCACACTATCTTTCACCAATGGCACCACAATCTCCGACTTAGACAAACTACTACAGGCAATATGCCCAGGAAATTGCTCTACATCAGGAACAAGTAGCGTTTCTTGGCGAGTCGCAGCAGCTCCGCAAACACCTTTGGAAAAGGGAATACGGGTACAGGCTAAAGGACCTTGGAAAGGGCCAAGTACGAGTTCTTGGGAGTTGTTTTTATGGATATAAAAACCCACCCAAAAAAAGTCAAAAGCCTCTTTTAATATAGCGGCTGTATTGGCTAAATTAGCAATTAAATCTTCCTCATCAGCTAGTACTGCTCGAATTTGTGGGATCAATAATTCATAGGTTTCTTGACGGGTAGCGGTTGGAGATAAACTTAAATGATGCATAGG
>JAHDFT010000234.1 GCA_020628015.1 Bacteroidota bacterium | reverse complement strand
GAAAGTCCAGAAAATACTTAATATTGATATGTTTTTTTTTTGCATTTAGCTTGGGTATTTATAGCAAAAAAATTATACTTTATTTTTTAATTTTGTTGATAGAACGGAAAATAAAGAATAACCAAATATTTTACATTTTACTATTTAATTTGTGTCCATGATTAATAAATGGTGGTATATAATAGGGGAAACAAAGTTGTGGTACAGTTTAGTGATCTTATTGATGACTGCTTGTGGTACAACCAAGCCCATTCATTACCAGACAAAAGGAAAAATTTATCCTGCCGACCAAGCAAAGTTAACGCATACAATTGTATTATTTGAATATGGAGGGGTAGCAAATGCAGATCGTTATCTGGTAGAGATCAAAGCTGCTGATTGTGAGGACTGGAAAAACTGCCCATTAATTACTGCGGAAAGTACTTCATTAACTGTCGAAATCTTAGAAGGCTTGGATTTTGGGAATAGCTATAATTGGCGAGTGCAGGCCATAAATAAAGAACAACTCATCGCTACTTCTCCTGTATATCATTTTGAAATTAGTTATGAAGAAAAAATTGATACAGCCTTATTTCGACATCGAATCGTACAGCATCAACAAGCGGCTGATGATTTGGGAGGTTATGTATTTGTAGATGATATTGGTGTATTGGTGAATATGAAGGGAGAACCTGTGTATTGTTTACCCAATCAAGGGGCTAGACATGGTTATGAATGCTTGCAAATGCTTCCCAATGGACAGATTAGCTATTTAACTGGTGATTTGGTGACTGTAGATATCAATAGAGATACCATTTTATTTAAAAAAGGTGCCTTTAAATTAGCAGATGGAGAAAATTTGGCTTTTCACCATAGTTTGATACCAATGCCTTCTGGTAATTATCTTTCCTTGGGTAGTAAAAAAGTTTGTACACAAGTAGCTAAGGGGAATTTTTTATATGGGCTAGATAAAATGCTAGAGCAAGACTCTTTGTATTGTAATAATTATGGATGGGTTATAGAATTAAATCCCCAAGGAGATTTAGTCTGGGAATATGGCATGGAAGATTACGTTGTTGATTTGAATGAACAAGCCAAAAAGGATAATAAAGTATTCACTTATAATGGACATCTCAACTCTGTTTTTTATGAGGCAGAAGCGGAGGCAATTTGGGTTTCTTTGAGAGATTTCAATCGAGTAGTAAAAATTGACCGAGCCAGTAAAAAAGTGGTGGATAGTTATGGTTTTGAAGTAGGAGATATGCCTTTACCCCACCATATATCTACTGCCTTCCAAAGGCAACACTCCGCAGAGATTCATGATGGACATTTGTTAGTCTATGATAATGGAACAGGGAAGGGGGCAGATACCATTTCCTCCATTGCTTTGGTAAAATTACCCACCTCAGTAGAAGAAAAGCCAACGACTACTTGGCAGTTTCCAACCAATTTTGGTACTAAAACACAAAGTTGGTCAAAGGCTAAGGGGGATGTGGATAAAATTGATGAGCAACATTTTTTGGTGAGTATGGGGACGATTCCACGTACTTTTATTGTCAATAAGGAGAAGGAGGTAATTTGGGAATGCATTCATGAGACTTATAAGCAAACAGTTTACAATAGAATCAATAAACGAACAGAACATCTAGCAAAAAATGCTATTGATGGGGAATGGAAACCTTTTGTCTGTAATTATAGCGCAAGTTGGATCAGCACCTTATTTCCCAATTATTTTACCTGTCAATTGCTCCAAAAAAAGGGGAAAACCGTTTTTAGTATTAATAACGAAGGCGGAAAGGAGAATCATTTGTATTGGCAAATTTTTCTAAATGATGATTTAGTAAAAGAAGGGAATGGGGTAATTGAAGCCAAAAAGCGTCAAGACATTGTTATTGATGATTTGAAAATGGGCGTTTACACAGTGTTATTACATTCTAATCATAATTCAGAAGATAAGAAAACTTATACTTTTAAAGTTGTCGAAAAACAAAACTAAGGCTCATGAAATATAAATTCTATTTGTTATGTTGCTGTTTGTTGAGTTTTTTAGCTTGTCAACAACAAGAACGATCAACAAAATCAAGCTCAACGGTCGAGCAAAATATAGAGGAAAAAAGTACTCCAAAAGCTGAAACGTCAAAAAAACAGCCTTCTTTTGGCTTTTTTTTAAATGAGGATGAATTTCCAAAACTAAAGAAATTTATAGAGGAGGAAATCCAGCAAGCCAATCAATTCGCCCTTCAAAATGTACCTGATTTGAAAGCAGCATGGCTGCATAAGGATATTATTAAAGCATTTAAACAAAACGATTATGCTTTACTGAGTGAATTATGTTACGCTTCACCTGAAGAGATGCAATATGTTTTTGTAGAATCTGGTACTTACAATAAGGATTATATTACAGAACATGCAAAGGCAAGAAGACAAGAAGCACAGACAGGATTTAAGAATATACAAGAGCTTTGGACACAGAATCAGTGGAGTAGGGAAGAACTCAAGTTAGCTTATGTGCAATATGTTTTTGATGATGTGGCCAATGGCATTCCATTTTTTACCCTACATGTTTATGGTTATTTTGCAAAGGATAAAGAGTTGATTAAAATGACTTTTGCGGATACTTTTTGTTTAGAAAAAGGAGAATGTAAATTGACAAGGGCAATGGAAAGGCTAAATTTTTATTCTATGCAGGAGGGGGGCGTGCGAAATCAATAAGAAATGAAGGAAAGCATATAGCTAGTTTTGTTGATTAATGAAGGTTTTACCAAAAAACAAAATACCTTTTTTAAGTGATGGAACAGAAATAAATTCGGCCATACCCTTTATTATTTCTAATCCATCACTAATGTTTTTTTGAAAGCATCTGATAAACCATATACTTTATTGATTTTAGGTTTGTCAAAACTCCAAGAATCAATACCGAATAATAAAATAACCCAATACAGCAGCATTAGGCTGATATAAATTGAAATCAGCAACCGTTACTACTGAATCAAAATTTAGATCTCCCAATATATATTGATTAATAGCAGAAGAAGACATTCGATAATCATTGTAATCAACAACAGTAAATATACCATCTCCATTGACATCTCCAGCATATAAAACCGCTTTGCCCCCCACCAATTTCATTTGCCCATTACCAGCCGCTTGATTAATAGCCATCGTAAAATCATAAGGTGTAGCATTAGGTGGGGTGATTGCTGTTGCAGTCATCACATCCAAATGATGTCGATGCCGAACAATAAAAAAGTAAGATTGATTAATGAGCAATTGACTGAATAATACCCCATTAGGATCATTAACATCTTTAATCGTCCCATCTTTATACAATAAAGCCGCTTTTTGTTCTACTATACTAGTATCTATAGCCAAACGAGCTTCAATCAATACCCAGTCTACAACATCCAAAGGAAGACTGCTGACATTTTCCAAGCCATTATAGTTCCAAGGAGCTTGATTATAAGGCTGACTTAATGGCAATAAGGATTCTGTATTAAGTAAAGTACTCATTTCATTGGTGTTGACATCAAAAGCTCCTTCTAGTAAAGCTTTAAGCTGTATGGTCAATTGTCCCCCACAAGGAGCAACACTAATAGCAATTGTAGACATATCTGTACAAGCTCCAAGCCCTACTGTATAACTAGCAACATAAGTATTTCCACTAGGATAAACCGAAGGATCAAAAATACCATTGGAAGGAGTTCCTTCTATTGTCCAAGCTCCACCATTTGTTCCTACAACAAAATTATTGAGGTCAAAAGGCATATCACAATCCAAGACCGCACCATTAGCAGAGGAAAGAGCCGCACTAGGATCACTAGCCACCGTAATTTGTTGACCTAATGTTTGTACACAACTACCACTACCAACCGTATAGATGACAGTATAATTACCAGCACTTAAACCACGAGGATCGAATTGACCACTAGCATCAATATAAGCCCCACCTGACCAAGTACCCCCAGTTGTTCCAGTAATATTAGGTGCCAGATTAATACTACCCTCACAAGGGATGACCGCAGCAGGTAGTGTCCAAGCTGGTGAAGGAGGAGCAAGTACAGTAATGCTTTGTGTCTCACTAAAACTACAATTACCACTACCTACAGTATAAACGACCGAATAAGTCCCAGCCACCAAACCTATAGGATTGAAAATACCGCTACTACTAATATAGGTTCCCCCTGACCAAGTACCCCCTGAATCACCAGTCACCTGTGTATTCAAATCAATCGCTATAGCACAACTTTCTAGAGGATTAGGAGCAGACCAAGCAGGATTAGGAGCATCATTAATCGTAATATTCTGTGTATTACTCACCGCACAACTGCCATTACCGACTGTATAAGTAACTGGGTAAGTTCCTACACTCAAACCATTCGGATCGAAAATACCTGTAGGACCAATATAAGCTCCACCTGACCAAGTTCCCCCAGTATCCCCTGTAATTTGTCCATTCAAACTAATAGGCGCATCACAATTTTGAATGCTATTCAGGGGTAATTGCCAAGTCGCATCATTTGGTGGTAATAGGGTAAGATTAGCTGTTTGATTCATTGCACAAGTACCCGTTCCTACTGTATAAGTTACCGTATAGTTTCCCACACTTAAACCTGTTGGGTCAAAAATACCAGCACTATTAATATAGGCTCCACCTGACCAAGTACCACCAGTATCACCACTCACCTGTGGATTCAAATCCACTACACCCACACAAGCTTGGAAAGCCGAAGGAGCAGCCCAAGTCGCAGAAGGGGGAGCGGTTACTGTTACCAATTCGGTTTGGTTATCAACACAAGTACCTGTTCCCACAGCATAAGTAACGGAATAGGTGCCAGGATTTAAGCCTGTCGGATCAAAGATTCCCGTTGTACTAATATAAGTCCCCCCTGACCATGTTCCCCCAGCATTTCCACTCACCTGTGGGCTTAAATCAACCGTTCCAATACAATTTTGAAAAGGAATAGGAGGAGACCAAGCCGCAGAAGGAGCAGCCGTTACCATTACTGTCGCTGTTTGACTATCCATACAAGCACCCATTCCAACTGCATAAGTCACATTATAAGTCCCTACGCTCAATCCTGTCGGATCAAAAATACCTGTAGAATTAATATAAGTTCCTCCCGACCAAGTACCACCAGTATCACCCGTAATCTGAGCAGTCAAATCCAAAGGATTGTCACAAGCCGCAAGCGAAGTATTGGCATTCCAAGCAGCCGAAGGATTGGGGGAGATGGTAATGGATTGTGTTTGGTTGACTTGGCAAGTACCTGTACCAGTCGTATAGTCAATCATGTAAGTACCAGCAGTTAGACCACTAGGATCAAATTGACCAGCAGCACTAATATAGCTCCCTCCTGACCATGTGCCGCCTGTATCACCCGTAATTTGTGAGGTGAGATCAATAGGTGCATCACAAGGACGAATTATACCAGTCGGTGCTGTCCAAGCTGCCGAAGGAGGTGGATTTATAGTAATAGATTGGCTTTGTATAGCTTGACAGGCTCCTGTACCAACCGTATAAGTCACCGCATAAGTACCAGCAGTCAAGCCATTCGGATCAAATTGCCCACTAGCATCGACATAGCTTCCTCCTGACCAAGTACCGCCTGTATCCCCTGTAATTTGTGGACTAAGATCAATAGGCGGATCACAAGCCTGTATCGCTGCTGGAATCGTCCAACTAGCAGAAGGATCATTAATAATGGTAATGGATTGATTTTCGCTTACTTGACAAGTCCCTGAACCAACAGTATAATCAACAGTATAAGTACCTGCGCTAAGTCCACTAGGATCAAAAATACCTGTAGCACTAATATAAGTACCACCAGACCATGTTCCTCCTGTATCACCAGTCACCGAAGGATTGAGGTCAACAGTAGCTTCACAAGGCATAAGTGGAGTGGTATAAGCCCATGTTGCAGTCGGGCTAGGATCGACAATCATAGATTGACTAGATGTTTGTTGGCAACTTCCTATTCCAATGGTGTAAGTAACGGTATAATTACCAGCCGTTAAGCCACTAGGATCAAAGGTTCCTGCTGCATTGATATAGGAACCACCTGACCATGTTCCCCCTATATCTCCTGTGATTTGAGGTGTGAGGTCAATAGGTGCCTCACAAGCTTGGATAGCGGCTGGTAGCGTCCAGTTAGGATCGGGAGCGGCTGTAATGGTAATGGATAGGGTAGAGCTATTGCAAACAGGTGTGCCTACTTCATAGGTGACAGGATAGGCAGTTCCAGGAGTCAAACCACTAGGATCAAATAAACCTGCGGCAGAGATATAGGCTCCTCCCGACCAAGTTCCTCCTGTAGCTCCTGTGATTTGAGGGCTGAGGTCAACTGGTATGTCGCATTCTGCCACACTTGTAGGCGCAGTCCACGCAGCACTAGGTTGAGCTGTTCCAAAAGTATCTTGAATAGAGTAGACACTAGACCAAGAGCCACAATCTGCCTCAATGCGAATAATATATGCTGCACATTCTTGTAAACCATTGAGGGTATAAGTGTTATTATTGCTATTTACTGTTGTCCAAGTACCACTATTTAGTAAACTATACTCAACAGTATAATCATTTCCATTACCCTGCCAAGCCAAATCCATAGTATTAGTAGTACTATCAACAAGTGTAATTTGATAAGGTGGGGGACAAGGCTCTTCATAAATCGCTATACCTCCTCGAATATGACCAATGACCAATTCTGGATAAGTATCCCCATTAATATCCCCACCATGCATAGATAAAAAGCGATAATCATCCATTGGACTATTAACAATATTTGTACTCACAAGTATAGCAGGAGCAGTTGGAGAAAGTCCATTATAATCGGTGTATATTTCTGTAATTTGATTATCGAAACTTATAAATAGATGAGGTTTGTGATCATCTCCCCATTCATGAATAAAAGGAACACTAAATGAATTTCCAGAAATGCCTCCAAAATTGGAGGTCAATACCTGAAAATTAAATAAACTAGGTGTACCTGTATTTCTATAAAAATAAATATTACCTCCTTGTGCGCCCGAAATCATATCTAAATCTCCATCATCATCCATATCATATAAAAAAGGGGTACTAAATTGACCCACATCATAACCAATCGCACTAACATTGATATTAAAAATGCCTCCTGAGTTTTCAAAATAAAATAAGTTGCCATCTTTTTCTCCTAGTACCATATCAGGATCACCATCTGCATCCATATCCCCGAAAGCTGGACGTAGAAATTGTAATTGATAAGTGCTTATATTGGCAAAGTCAGGATCAACTAAGGTGAATTCTGGTGTGGTAGGTGTCCCAGTATTTTCATATAATGCCAATTGACCATAATGATTACTACCAGAGGCATCCGCCCAACCATAATTTCCTATGACCATATCTAGCAATCCATCTGTATTATAATCTACAAAAACGGGTGCTGCATTGAGACCCACATCAATCATGCGGTTGGTTAAAAATTCATCTTCTACAAAGGAAAAGATGGGTTGATTATTGACATTCGTATTTTCATAATACCAAGCAGTATTATCTGTCCGAATGGGACCACCCTCACTTCTGCTAGTAATCAATTCATTGATGCCATCATTATCTATATCGAAATAAGACATAGAAGCTTGGAAAGTCAAAGTGCTTGGTGTTGTGGTAAGTGGAAAGGATAAGGAAACATTGTTGATATCGGCGACAGTTGGTGTGCCATCATTTTGGAGAAAATGTAGGTCTGCTAAATTACCACTACTCAAGATTAAATCTTTATCCATATCAGCATCCATATCAATCGCTAGAAAATTTTTCTGAGCATGTAGTCCATTACTTGATTGACGGATATTAGGGCTAGGAGGTGTTGTTGGGCAGGTATCATTTTGATAAACCGTACTAAACATATGTATATCCCCCCAGCAGTAGGTTTCAAAGACAAAATCAAGGTCATTACAAGCATTTCCATTTTCCTGTGATCTATTTCTGAACCAACCAATCCATCTACCAGAAAGTGTATTATTGACTAGAAAATCTAAATCTCCATCATTATCTACATCGGTCAAGGCTGGAATATCTTCGAATATAATAGGAATAGATAGATTATCAGGGCTATATAATAGATCAGCTGTTACCAACTGAAAATTCAATTGATTACTACTATAATAGCCTTGATAAACCATTACACCCTTTGATAAACCTACAAAAAGATCATCAATGCCGTCACAATTATAATCCTCTAGCAGAATCCATATAGAAACAGCAGGGAAATTGGCTTCATATTCTGGTGCATACACATAATCTATATTTCCAGTACTGCCATTATTGATAAAGGTAATGATTTGATTGTCAGCTCTGTCAAATAAGACTAAATCTTGTAAACCATCATTATTTAAATCGGCATCAGTAAATTGAGGTCGATCTAAACCACCCACAAATGGAAATTCAAGGAGGGTATTATTTTGATAAATATCCACAGCCATAGGTTCGTAGATATTTTGTCCATAGCTGATTTGAATCAATAGAATAAAAAATAATATAGCTGATTGTTTCATTTTTTGGGGATTTATTTCT
>JAHDFT010000233.1:4076-8531 GCA_020628015.1 Bacteroidota bacterium | reverse complement strand
TATTAACAGCAAAAACAATTAAAGACTTAGTTTGTAATATATCAAGCCTAACCAAATATTTAAGAATGAACAATATGCGTGTTTTAGAAATATTACTTGTGGAGGATAACCCTGGTGATGTTAGACTAACCCAAGAAGCCTTGAAAGAGGGGCGAATTGTTAATAATCTAAATACCGTAATGGATGGAGCCGAAGCAATTAAATATTTATTTCAGGAAGGAGAATATACTAATGTCTGTCGCCCTGACTTGATCTTATTAGATCTTAACTTACCAAAGAAAGATGGGCGTGAAGTTTTAGAAACAATCAAAACAGATGTTGATCTAAAACGCATCCCAGTTGTTGTATTAACAACATCTAATGCGGAAATAGATATATTAAAAGCTTATGATTTACATGCTAATTGCTATATTACTAAACCTGTAGACTTCAATAAATTCATTGATGTTGTACAATCTATTGAGCAATTTTGGCTGTCTATTGTTAGGCTTCCATCAGAAATATAGCTATGCTCATTATTTATTTTATCAACAAATGCTTGATTAAATAAGCCAGTATATAGCAATTTACCCCAAAAAATTATTAAAGTGTCAGCAATCTATGTTCGGAGTTCGCAATATCCTATTAGTAGAAGATAATGAAATTGATATCGCTATCATTAAGTATGTATTGTCTAGTGGAGAACGAGACAATAAACTTATGGTAAAAAAAGATGGAGCAGAGGCTTTAGCTTATCTTCAAGAAGAATACAAAACACAAAATGGAGGTTTACCAGATCTAATCATTTTAGATTTAAATATTCCTTCGATTAGTGGCATTGATTTTTTGAAACAAACAAAGTCTATTAGTTATTTAAGACGAATTCCTATTGTGGTTTTAACTGCTTCTGATATAGATTGGGATGTAAGTACAACTTATGACTTTTATGCCAATTGTTTTATAAAAAAACCAACTAATACAGAAGATATGGTTAATGTTATAAAAAATATAGAGCATTTCTGGTGCAATACGGTTCAGTTACCTCCTAATGTACAATTCTGACTAAAAATCAATACATTTATTAGCAAATCACTAAGAACCCTATGTGATGGATTAGAAATAAATTCGGACAAAATAGGCTTTCCATTATTTAGCCTAAGACAAAGTGCCAAAATAGCGCATACATGGAATGTACGTGATATTTTTGTAACGCAGTATTAGGCTAAATAATAAAGGATATAGCCAAATTTATTTCTGTTTTATCAGTATAGTCAAGTAAAAGCTAAAGATTAAAAAAAACAAGGCGTATAATTTAGTTTTAGCTTATTACTAAATCAAATCTTTGTAGATGATGGATTAGCAATAATTCGGACAAAATAGGCTGCCTAAAATAAGGGATATAATAGCAGTTATTTCTGTTCCATCACTATATACAAGATTTATTTTTTATCCGATAATAATTTTAATGTGGTTAAAGATTCGTTTGACATACTCGAAAATCGAAGAATATTACTTGTAGAAGACAATCCTGGAGATGCAAGATTAGTGGAAATATACCTAAGAGAATCACCTAGTATTACATTTAGTTTAAGTCATGTGACCAGATTGAATGAGGGCATCGAACTCGCCAATAAAGAAAAGGACTTTGACATTGTATTATTAGATCTCTCTTTACCCGATAGTAGTGGTATGGAAACACTTGATCGAGCAGTAGAGGGCTTTCCCAATAATGTATCTATTGTTGTTTTAACTGGCGTAGATGATGAGAATTTTGGGGTAAGGGCTGTAGAGACAGGAGCGCAAGATTATTTGGTTAAAGGACAAATAGATACCAGTTCGCTCACCAGAGCGGTATTGCATGCCATAAAAAGAGGGCAAATGCAAAAGCAGTTGGAAGCCAATGCTTATAATCTACAAGTCCAAGAACAACGGCTTCTACAGGCGCAAAGAATTGCTAGAATTGGTAATTTTGAAATTGAACAGGGGGCGGAAGACATGTACTGGTCAGATGAAGTCTACCGAATACTAGGTTTTGATACTACAACAGTACAGCCTTCTCTAAGTAATTTCCTTTCTAATATTCCTACACAAGATCAAGAAACCTTACGAGAAAAAATTAAAACTGCTTTTGAAGCTGGTGCAGTTGTAACACAAGAATATCAACTATTTACAGAAGGCACTAAAAAACCTAAATACGTTCGTATTCATGCTCAATTAGATGATATTCTCTCTAATACCTCCTATGAGGTTGTCAAACTTATAGGCACTATTCAAGATATTTCGGATTATAGAAATGCCCAACAACTTTATTTACAGACAGAAAAACGTTATAAAACCATTTTCCAAGAATCACAAGATTCCATTTACATTACCACCTCTGATGGTCGTTTTATTGAAATGAATAATTCACTTATCAAATTATTTGGCTATAGTACAGAAGAAGAAATTAGCCAAGTTAATGCTCATGATCTCTATTATTCAGAAGAACAAAGAAAAACCTTTCAGGCTAAAATTAATGAACATGGTGCTGTAAAAGATTTTGAGGTGAAGTTGAGGCGAAAAAATAGGGAAGTAATTGATTGTTTGATTACTTCAACGAAGTGGCGATCACATGATGGACAATTAAAGGGTTATCATGGTATTATTAGAGACATCACAGAACAAAAAAGAACCCAAGAACTCATTAAAGCAAAAGAAGTTGCAGAAAGATCTTCTAAACTAAAGGAACAATTTTTAGCTACAATGAGCCATGAGATCAGAACACCGATGAATGTGGTTGTTGGAATGACTCATTTACTAGAAAATACACGTTTAGATAATAAACAACAAGAATACATCAATGCCTTAAAATTATCGTCTGATTCTTTATTGCGTTTGATTAACAACATTTTAGATTTCTCTAAAATTGAAGCCAATAAATTAGAATTGGAACAACGGCCTTTCAAATTGAAAGATTTAATCAATGAGATTGTACAGACTTACAAGTTTAAGGCTGAAGAAAAAAATATTGACCTTTTTATTTCTTCTTCTGCCAATTTACCAGATATAGTGATTGGCGATTCCATCCGTTTGCATCAAATTTTGAACAATCTTGTCAGTAATGCAATTAAATATACAAACGATGGCGAAATCCAACTACGTACAAAAATTGTTGAGGAAGACAACCAAAAGGCAAAAATTGAATTTTCTGTTAGAGATACTGGTATTGGTATACCAGAAGAAAAACTAAATACTGTTTTTGATAGTTTTACACAAGCAAGTGGAGAAACAACTCGCCTTTATGGAGGAACGGGGTTAGGTTTGAGTATTGTCAATAAATTAGTTGATCTTTTTAAAGGAACGATTAAGGTTAAAAGTGAAGTTGGGCGAGGGTCTACTTTCACAGTAGTTATTCCTTTTCCTAAAAGTGATGGCTCTGAACCAGTTGAGCTTTCTCCTTCAGAAAGGTTGCAAAGTAGCAATAAACTACAAGCTGCCGATAAGGAAGTCTTATATAAAGAAAAAGAAAAGGAAGTTCGGGTTTATACCGCAGAGGAAATGTCTGAAGAAGACCTGTCTATTGACTTTAAACCAGGGAAAGTAGACATCTTATTGGTAGAAGATCACCGCCTCAATCAAATTGTAGCTACTGATTTATTGAAAAAATGGACAAGTGAGCTACATCTTGACATTGCAGAAAATGGAAAAGAAGCGATTGAAAAACTAGAAAAAAGGATTTATGATGTCATTTTAATGGATATTTCTATGCCTGTTATGGATGGCTATGATACAGCTGAATATATCAGAAACAAGATGCAGCCTCCAACTAGAGATTTACCCATTATTGCTATGACTGCCCATGCTTTCAATACACATGCCATAAAATGCGAACAGGTAGGCATGAATGACTTTGTTAGCAAACCAATAAATCCAACGGTTTTATATGCCAAACTCAACAAAATATTGACTAATTTTGGCAAAACAGCGAATAAAGAACCTAATACTCCAACAACTGTTGTCGATGCAAACAATGCTTCTGGTAATATCAATACTATAGCCCCAGAAGAAGCTGACAGCAGTAATGATAACACTATTAATACCCCTAATAACCAAGTAATTAAACAAGAAATGGAAGCTCAACTAATTGATTTAAGTTATTTAGATTCGCTTACTGGTGGCGATATTGACATCAAAATTATGATGGTCGAAACAATTGTTAATGATTTTCCTACAGAAGTGGCGAAAGTCGAAAATGATTATGAACAAAAAGACTGGGATGAGCTTAAAAAATCTTCCCATAAAATCAAATCTACTTGTGGCTATTTGGGGCTACAAGAGATGGTGACAACCGCCAAAACCATTGAAAATAATTCATGGGAAAGGAAGGAGCTAGATCAGATGGAATTTCTAGTCCAAAGATTAGGTACTGTTTGTAGAAAAGCTCATTTTCAACTCAAACAGGAATTGGAAGATTTGAAATTATTGAAAAATGCCTAG
>JAHDFT010000233.1:0-3976 GCA_020628015.1 Bacteroidota bacterium | reverse complement strand
TAGTAATTAACACAATTAAATTAAAATCAAACCTACTTTCTACAGTATATTATCGAAATCCAGCACTAACTAAATAGCAAATAATTAAACCAATACACAATTATATAAATATGAAAATTATCCTTGTTGATGATGATGTCATCATGTTGCAAGCCATTAAAACAATGTTAGATAAGAATGGCTTTGAGGTTTTTGCCACTACTGATGCACAAGATGCATTAGACACATTAGAAGAAGAAGATTTTGATTTGGTCATTTCTGACATTATGATGCCTTATATTTCTGGTATTGAATTGTTAAGTTCTATCAAAAAACGGCTCAAAAAGAAGGTACCAATCATTATTATTTCAGCATTAGATCAAGATGAGGTCATTATGACCGCCTTCCAAGAAGGTGCTGATGATTTTGTAAAAAAACCAATCAATCTAAATGAGTTGTTGTTGAGAGTTAGAAAGGTATTAGCAGTCGAAAAAATATAAATATAGCCAGCTAACCAGTATACTCCACTAACAATATCATAGATCTACAGCTCAAGAATTGAAATCGCATTAGCATTAGCCTTCTAGTGCTGTTAATTTCAATTCTTGGGCTAATTCCTCTCCAAGAAATAGGTGATCAATTACATAATGAATGAGATAAAGTAATGGCGTAAGTAATACGGCTATGGTGAATTTATAAGAATAGTTCACCAAACCAATAGCTAATACCAATACCAAAGGCCAATCTGCGCCAATATAAAAAGCAATAAATAAGACTATAAAACTATCAATAAATTGGGAAACGATTGTAGAACCAGTTACCCTCAACCATAGATTTTTTTCTCCTGTCCATTTTTTTAATTGCTGAAAAACAAATACATCCACTAGTTGTCCTACCAAAAAAGCCACTAAAGAACCAATAATAATCCACAATCCCTGCCCAAAAATCCACCGAAAGGCAATATTCATATCTGTAACCCCATTTTCAACCTGTGTTCCTGGCCAAAAATCTGCTGGAACCAGTACAATCGCTAAGAAAACCATCAAAAAGGCATACATAATCAATACAACCGTCATGTAGGATAATAATTTGACCCCTCTTTTACCAAAATATTCATTAATCACATCTGTCACAACAAAAACAACAGGCCAAAGTAATACCCCTGCTGATAGATTTAATCCAAGATTTTCCTGTCCAAAAAGGGAGACGGAGAAAGGACTAAAACCAAGTGTCTTTTCTAGTGAGAAAATCTTCACCCCAATAAACTCAGCAATTAGGGCATTCGTTACAAAGAAGCCGCCTAGTAGTAAAAATAATAAGGTTGGTTTGTCTTTCATGATTTTGGTCCTTGTGTGTATATATTTAGCTAGTCAGTAGGTCAATTGAAATGTATAGTGATAGAAAGAATATCCCATTCCTACTATCACTATACGCTCTCAAAACAAAAATAGACAAAGGTTATAGTTACAAACACAAATCTATTTTGATGACAACTCTATTATGATTCCAAGTCCATTTCTGGAATCTCTCCTTCAACAAGCAATCGTCCTTCGGTGTTCGCACGAATTTCATCAACTGAAACACCTGGAGCTCTTTCTACTAATTTAAAACCTTCTGGGGTCACTTCAAGTACAGCCAAATTGGTAACAATTTTTTTCACACAACCCACACCAGTCAAAGGAAGTGTACACTTAGAGAGCAATTTAGCTCCTCCCCTTTTGGTTGTATGCATCATGGCTACAATAATATTCTCAGCACCAGCGACCAAATCCATTGCACCTCCCATTCCTTTCACCATCTTCCCAGGAATTTTCCAATTGGCAATATCGCCATTATCAGCCACTTGCATCGCTCCTAAAACAGTCAAGTCTACATGTCCTCCTCTAATCATTGCAAAACTAGTTGCAGAATCAAAAAAACTACTTCCAGGCAAGGTGGTTACGGTCTGTTTTCCTGCATTAATCAAATCCGCATCAATTTCAGCAGCTTTTGGGAAAGGTCCCATCCCCAATAAACCATTTTCGGAATGTAGGGTAATGGTCATCCCTGAAGGAATATAATTGGCAACTAAAGTAGGAATACCAATCCCTAAATTAACATAATACCCATCTTTTAATTCTTTGGCAATGCGTCGAGCAATACCATTTTTATCTAGTGACATGATTTTTTATTTAATGGTGGTCAATAATAAATAAGTAACGAGTGAAAAATAGTAGCTCCATTGCTTATTCACTAATCGTTCGCTGCTCAATACGTTTTTCATAATCTGCACCTTGAAAAATGCGTTGGACAAAAATTCCAGGGACATGAATCTCATTAGGATTTAGTTCACCACTAGGCACTAATTCTTCTACTTCGGCGATAGTGATTTTTCCTGCTGTAGCCATCATAGGATTGAAATTACGAGCCGTTGCCTTAAAAATCAAGTTCCCAGCATGATCCCCTTTCCAAGCCTTCACAATAGCAAAATCAGCTTTGAGTGCATGTTCTAGGATGTACATTTTACCATCAAACTCCCTAGCTTCTTTACCTTCTGCGACCTCTGTTCCATAACCTGCGGGTGTATAGAAAGCAGGAATACCTGCTCCACCAGCACGAATCCTTTCCGCTAATGTTCCTTGTGGATTTAATTCTACTTCTAGTTCACCTGCCAAAACCTGTCGTTCAAACTCTGCATTCTCTCCTACATAAGAAGAAATCATTTTTTTGATTTGTCGTGTTTGTAGCAATAATCCTAAACCAAAATCATCAACACCAGCATTATTTGAGATACAGGTTAGCCCTGTTACTCCCGATTTTACTAGGGCTGTAATGCAATTTTCAGGAATTCCACATAGCCCAAAGCCACCTAACATCAAGGTCATATTATCTTGAATGCCTTGAAGGGCAGCTTCAGCATTTGCAACTAGTTTACTCATTGTGTTTATATTTAAAGGGTTATTTTCTAATGATGTAATGATGTAATGATGGACTAATTAGTTCAAGCATTATCTTTCTTCTTCAATACAATCTCCCTATTGTCCGATTGCTCATAAGCCTCTATAATTCGTTTAACCAAACGGTGTCGTACAACATCCTCTTTACCTAAACGTACTACTTCAATGCCTTTAATATTATCTAAAATAGATAAACACTTACTCAATCCAGATTTGTGATTTCTAGGAAGATCAATTTGTGTTAAATCACCTGTAATTACACATTGTGAACTAGGTCCAATACGTGTCAAAATCATTTTTAATTGTAGATCTGTTGCATTTTGTGCTTCATCCAAAATAATAAAAGATTTATCAATAGTTCGTCCTCTCATATAAGCTAGAGGAGCAATTTCAATAACTCTATTGGCCATGTATTGATTGAGTTTGCTACTTGGAATCATATCATCCAATGCATCATATAATGGCCGCAAATAAGGGTCAATTTTATCTTTTAAATCACCTGGTAAATACCCCAAGCTCTCCCCTGCTTCTACTGCTGGACGAGTCAGCACAATTTTTTTGACCAAATTATTTTTTAAGGCCTTGACTGCCATCGCCACAGCAGTATAAGTTTTACCTGTACCAGCAGGTCCGATAGCAAATACAATGTCATTGGCTTCTATTGCTTCTACCAATTTTTTTTGATTGGGCGTTCGTGCCTTAATGGTACGTCCTTTTTGCCCATATAATATATTATCTCCATTTCCATTGACTTGACTACTTGCAGGTAGTACGCCATCTAATAGATCTTGGAGTTGATTTTTTGTAATAGAACCATTGAGTTGTAGAAAATCGATGATTTCATCTACCTTTTGGGTAAATTGTTGAATGGCATCATTCTTACCAATCATTTTAATATTATTGCCCCTTGGTATCAATTTCAGCTTAGGGAATGCTTCCCGAATAATATTGAATTTGGCATTTCCTGCCCCAAAAAATTCAATTAAGCTGACTCCTTCTATAGATATAGTTGTTTCGTTCAATACTAATATTTATTTTTAGTGATATAATATTTTTGCTTT
>JAHDFT010000232.1 GCA_020628015.1 Bacteroidota bacterium | reverse complement strand
ACTGGACACATCGATTAATTATTTGGTTTGGCTTTCGCCCTTTCAGGGCTGAGTGTTTATTTACTTGTATTCGTAGGGCGATGCCCTACGCTATTGCTTATGCCCTTTCAGGGCTGGAACACAAGATATAGCATCTCAATGATAAACTCACCCCCAATTATCTTAGAACTAGGTTTTTTTTAATGACCGCATAGCGGTCACAGTACCTTAGCCAATAAAAGTCACCCTAATATCTCGACCCTAGCAGGGTCACACTCTACCGAATTACATAAAAAATCCCCCAATTGTTGACATTAGCAAAATATAAAAACAATAAAATTATTTTATCTTTGCGCTGATGAGAGTAAAAATTATCAATCAATCCAATAATCCATTACCTGCTTATGCGACTAGTGGAGCTGCTGGGATGGATATTCATGCTTTTTTATCTGAACCGATTACCATCGAACCCTTTGAACGTCAATTGATTCCTACAGGCTTATATATTGAGTTGCCAGAAGGATTTGAGGCACAAATCAGGATGCGGAGTAGTTGGGCATTAAAGCGAGGTTTGATCTTGCCTAATGCACCTGCCACTATTGATGCAGATTATCGGGGGCATATTCAGGTGATTTTAGCGAATATTTCTAAGGAAGTACAGACGATTATGCCTGGTGATCGCATTGCTCAAATGGTGATTGCCAAGTATGAAAAAGTAGCTTGGGAAGCAGTAGAAGTGCTAGGAGATACAGAGAGAGGGATAGGTGGATTTGGTAGTACTGGATGAAACAAATTAAATCAAACTGACCATTATATACTATAATACTAAAAGATTGAATAGAGATAGAGACACTCTTTTGCCGTAGAAATCAAAAAATTAATGAATCAGCACTAGCCTTATAGATGGCATAGTGGATATAGCTATAACTGATCACTATTGCCAATTAGTAAATAAACAAACATCCCCAATTTTTTCTCAAATACAATACTACTTGTTGTCAGAAAAGGATAAATCGTATATCGTTTCTCTAGTTCATACAAAATATAATGTATGGACTACGATACTATTTGCCTGTCTGACAGTCTAATCATTAAAACTATTTTTCAATGAATATAGTTATTCCTATGGCGGGACGTGGTTCTCGTTTGCGACCACATACCCTTACGGTTCCCAAGCCCTTAGTTCCTGTAGCTGGTAAACCTATCGTACAAAGATTGGTGGAGGATATAGTAGAATTAATTGGAACCAGGATCGAGCATATTGGCTTTGTCATTGGTGATTTTGGGGAAGAAGTAGAACAAGAATTGCTCGAAATTGCTGGTAGAGCAGGGGCAGAAGGACATATTTTTTACCAAGAAAAGCCACTAGGCACCGCAGATGCCATACTTTGCGCTAGAGATTTACTTCAAGGTAATGTAGTTGTTGCTTTTGCAGATACGCTTTTCAAGGCTAAAGATGCAGTAAATACAGCATTAGATGGGGTAATTTGGGTACATCAAGTAGAAGATCCTAGAAAATTTGGGGTGGTGAAACTGGATAATAATAAAATCATCACCGACTTCCACGAAAAACCTGAAGAATTCATCTCTGATCTAGCAATTATAGGCATCTATTATTTCAAAGATGGAGAGTATTTACGCAATGAATTACAATATTTAATTGATAATGATATTAAAGAAAAGGGGGAATACCAGTTGACCAATGCTTTGGAAAATATGAAGCAGAAAGGTACACAGTTTGGTATTGCTTCTGTGGCAGAATGGTTAGATTGTGGCAATAAAAATGCTACCGTTTACACGAATCAACGTATTTTAGAATTTTCTAAGGAGAAAGAAGAGGAATTGACTGCTGATGATGCATTGGTAGATAATTCCATTATTATCGAACCTTGCTATATTGGTTCGGGTTGTGATATTAAGGATTCTGTCATTGGTCCTCATGTTTCTGTTGGGAAAGGTACAATTATTGAAAGAAGTGTGATTAGCAATAGTTTGATTCAAAATAATAGTCATATTAGCCATAAGATTATGGACAACTCTATGATTGGGAATCAAGCTAAAATCAAAGGGAAAGCAGAGGATTTGAGTTTGGGTGATTTTTCAGAAATGGGCTAAGAAGTCTTAAAGTCTCCTATTTTAAAGTAGAAAAAAGAAAGATAATGAACATCAATTTCCGTTCTACATATGTAAGCTATTGCTGTCTCCTCATTATTTTGTTGAGCAGCAGTATGGCTTTGGCACAAGATCGCAAAAAGATTAAGAAGAAGACAAAGAAAGCGGTTACAGAGGGTGTTGAAACTGTGAAGAAAAAGTTACCCCGATTGGCTCCAGAAGACCAGCAACGGGTAGATAAATTGTTGTTTGAGGCTATTTTGGCAAAAATCAAGGGGGACAATGATAAGGCAATTACCGCTTTTGAGGAGGTGATTAAATTGGATGCGAAGAATGGAGCAGCTATGTACGAATTAGCGAAAATTTATCATTCTGATCAAAGTAATGAAGAAGCCCTCACTTATGCCCAAAGAGCAGCAGATGCAGATGTAGCGAATAAATGGTATCAAGAATTATATGCAGAAATCTTGATGGACGAAGGGCAGTTTAGTGAAGCAGCAGGAGTCTATGAGCAGATTATCGAAAGTCATCCAAGTGCAGATGCCTATTATTTGGAGCTGGCTTATTTGTATATTCAGTCTGGTGAGTATGAAAAAGCAATAGGGGCTTATGATAAATTGGAAGCAAAAGTTGGTTTTGTTGATGAATTTGTATTACAAAAAATCAAGCTCCTAGATCGTTTAGAAAAATGGGATGAGGCGATTGAAGAGGCAGAAAGATTGATTAAAGTGAATCCTGATAATGCCAATTATTACGGACTATCGGCTGATTTGTATCTCAATAAAGGGGAAGAGGAGAAGGCTTTTGAAATTTATGAAAAAGTAATAGAATTAGATCCTAATAATCCACAAGGACGCTTGATGATTGCAGAGTATTATCGTAAAAAAGGGGATGAGGAGCGTTATTTGGAGGAGGTAGGTAAGATTTTTGAGGGCGAGAATGTGCCTTTAGCTCTAAAGCTAGAGTTGTTAACTGCTTATGCTCAAACATATAATCTAAAAGTAGACGAGAAAAGCCGTACAATGGTACTAGATATTGCTAAAAAGCTAACCAAACAGCATGAAGATAATGCCAATGTACATACCTTTTATGGAGACTTATTGTATTCTTTAGGAGATTCTGAGCCAGCCATTAAGAGTTATCGCAAGTCTACTGACATCAATCCTGATCAATTAGAAGTATGGCAAAATATTCTCTGGTTAAATTATGAACGGAATGATTTTGATGCTTTGGAGAAGGATAGTGATGAAATGATGAGTGTGTTTCCTAGCCAAGCTCTACCATATTATTTCAAAGGGATTGCTTATAATGAATTGAAGGAGTATGAGAAATCGGTGAAGACTTTCAAAAGGGGGGTGATGATAAGTGGCGATGATAAACGCCTGAAAATGCAAATTTATACTGCATTAGCAGAGGCTTATTACAATATGAAAGATTACGAAAAATCCGATAAAACCTTTGATAAAGCCCTTGCTTTGGAGCCAGAGAATGTCACTTTATTGAATAATTATAGTTATTTCCTTTCTGAAAGAGGTGCTCGCCTACAAGTAGCACAAGAAATGTCTGCCAAAAGCAATGAATTAGTTCCTAATAATGCTTCTTATCAAGATACTTATGGTTGGATTATGTATAAACAGGGGAATTATCCAGAAGCTAAAACATGGTTGCAAAAATCTTTAGATAATGGAGGAATTAATAATGCGGTTATTTTAGAGCATTTTGGTGATGTTTTGTATAAATTACAAGACATCAATGGTGCTGTAGAATATTGGCAGAAAGCTTTGGAAAATGGTGGGGATAAAGCTTTGTTAGAACGAAAAATTAAGGAAAAGAAGGTATTTTAGGATTGGTATCAATGAACTTTACTTCTTCTTACTGATTTTCTGAGTAAATTCCTTAGCTAATAATTTAGAAAAAATGGTGGCACCACTATGATCAAGGTGGTTGCCATCCCAGGTGTGTTTCAATTCGTATAATTCAGGATATTTTTTAGAATTGGTTAGGTTCATTTTATTTTTTGGAGGAAGATTCCTAAAAATAGGACTCAATTCTTTATAAGATGAAATAGACATTAGAGGAGGAACAAGGAAAATTAGGCGCAAATCGGCTGCTTCTGCTTCTTTAATTAGCTCCTTCAATTGTTGCAAATAAATTTCATTGTATTGATCTGGTTCATAAGTTTCTCCAAAAAATAACTGACTATTTCTTTCCTTAATACTTAATTGTTCTTTATTTTTCAAAAAGCCTGTTCGAGCATTATCCACACCAGGATCAGGAATCAATTCAATATTATTATATCCATCCAAAGCATTGCCTAGACCTTTATGTTGTGGATAGGGGGTTAGAAAATAGGTCAGATAACTACTCATCATACCCATGCTCCATTGATTCTCAATATAATTGACCCCATAATTTTTATAATGCGTCCATTTTTTCTGTGTCATTTTAGGAGGATAAATATACCCTGCTGTATTGTTCAATGAATACTGCAAAGCATTCCAATCCTGCCAATAAATATTTCGCTTAGTATGTAGATTTCGTTCACAAAACTTCTCTCCTAGTGCTGTTCCAATAGAGCACAATTCTACCACCACATATTTTAATTTGGGAGGCTTACGATTTAATATTTCTTGTATAAGATGATATATCTCACCTGAAGAAGCTCCAGAAATACCAAAGTTAAAAGTGGATATAGGTTTTTTAGTATATTCTTTAATGGCTTTATCAAAAGTTTTAGGGCTAAATCCATGATTGATACGGCTAGTGCCTAGAAATACGGTATTATAGTTTTCATTATCAAAAAAGACCTTTTCCTTATTGGCGATGACCTGTCCACACCAAAATTCAGGTACAGTCATTCTACCCAATTGACAAATCAGGAAGACAATAATGATGAGTAGTAATATTTTGCCTAAAAGAAGTCTCATTACAAATTAAAATATGGGCTTCGTTTTATTTTTTTCGTTCTGTAACAAACCAAATCAAATCCTCCAAGCTTTGTCGAGCATCACTATGAGGAAATTGTTTGAGTTGATCTATAGCATCTTGACGATATTTATACATCGCTGCTTTGGTATACTCCATACCACCACTTTTATGTACATAATCAATCACCTCTCTGACCTTCTCCTTATTTTTATTGTGGTTTTTAATCAAATAAATCAAGTGTCGTTGGTCAGCTTTACTAGCATTATTGATGGCATAGATGAGTGGCAGGGTCAATTTTTTTTCCTGAATATCAATACCTGTCGGTTTACCAATATCTGCCTGCCCATAATCAAATAAGTCGTCTTTGATTTGAAAAGCAATACCTATTTTCTCTCCAATTTGCCAGACCTGTTCTTGTAAATCTTTATCCTGATTTACAGAAGCAAAGCCTACTGCACAAGCAGAAGCAATCAAAGTAGCCGTTTTTTGACGGATAATATCAAAATAAATTTCTTCATCTAAATTGAGCCTTCTAGTACGTTCTATTTGCAACAATTCTCCTTCACTCATGTCTTTAACCGCCCTAGACACCAATTTTAATAGGTGAAAATCATCATTTTCTACAGAAAGCAATAAACCTCTAGATAGTAAATAATCACCAACCAATACTGCAATCTTATTTTTCCACAAAGCATTGACGGAAAAAAAACCACGTCGCTCATAAGCATCATCCACAACATCATCATGAATCAAACTGGCTGTATGCAACAACTCTATCAAGGCAGCACCTCGATAAGTAGCTTCGTCTACATTCCCTAATAATTTGGCACAAAAAAAGACAAACATAGGACGTACCTGTTTCCCTTTTCGCTGCACAATATAGTACATAATCTTATCCAATAGCGCAACCTTAGTCTTCATCGACTGTCGGAACTTCGCCTCAAATATTTCCAATTCTTTTTCGATTGGAGCCTTAATGTCGGTCAACGAGCGTTGCATGAAGTTGTTTTCACAAAGGTAAGTATTCCTGCTGTAGTTATCAGTACTTACCAAAGAATTTATAGATTTTATCATAAAAGCGATTTTCAAAACTTTCAGAAAATATTGAAAGTTTGTAAGGTGAACGCTTTAGACTTACTATAAGTTCACACCATCATATTAATAAATAAGCGTAAAAGATATAATGTTTTGTTGCTTCCATCGTTTAGAGAATGTATCTTTGTGAGCCAAATTTGTTCAATGATTTAAGCATAATTAAATAATGACAACACTTCATAATATTGTTCTTGATGGCAAACATGGAAAACCTATTGGCTTGGATTTATTTTATGAGCCTACAGGAAAACCTAAACCAATTGTCATCTTTGCTCATGGATTTAAAGGCTTTAAGGATTGGGGGCATTTTGATTTGGTGGGGCAGCAAATAGCAGCAGCAGGTATGGTTTTTATCAAGTTCAATTTTTCGCATAATGGAACCACGATTGATAATCCTACAGCGTTTGGAGACTTAGAGGCTTTTGGGCATAATAATTATTGCATTGAATTGGATGATCTAGGTGTGGTTATTGATTGGATATTAAACCAACCTGAAGAAATTCCAGCAGCAGAGTTGGATGCTACTAAGGTTTCGCTGATTGGACATAGTAGAGGTGGTGGAATAGTATTGCTAAAAACAGCAGAGGAGGAACGAATAGACAAGGTTGTTTGTTGGGCTTCTGTAAGTGAGTTAGGGCGTTATTGGAGCAATCCGCTTCTAGTAGAAGAGTGGAAGGAGAAAGGCGTTTTTTACATTATGAATGGCCGAACCAAGCAAAATATGCCTTTGTATTATCAGTTTTGCGAGGTTGGTCAGCAAAACCAAGAGCGATTGGATGTTGAAAAGGTGGTGAAGGCAATGAAAAATCCTTTGTTGATTGTACATGGTACGACTGATCCTGCGGTGAAATACAAGGCAGCATTGGAGTTAAAAGCCTGGAAACCTGATGCGACTTTATTAACTATTGAAAATGGTAATCACGTTTTTGGTGCCAAACATCCTTGGGAAGAGCCTACTTTACCAGCACATGCTCAGGAAGTGGTACAAGCAACGATTGAATTTATAAGAAATTAATAATAATGAAGAAAACGGAAAAAGTAAAAGAGAAGGAAATACGAATAGTAGCCACGAATAAGAAAGCCTATTATCAGTACTTTATTATGAACCGTTTCAAGGCGGGGATTATGTTGAAGGGTACGGAGGTGAAGTCGGTTAGGGCTAACCGAGTTTCTATGAGTGATGCGTATTGTTATTTTAGGAATGGGGAATTGTGGGTGAAAAATCTACATATAGCGGAGTATAAATTTGGTGGTTTTGTCAATCACGAACCCAAAAGTGCTCGTAAATTATTACTACATAGACGGGAATTGCGCCGTTTAGAAACGAAGATTAAAGAGAAGGGTTTGACCATTATTCCTATTGAGGTCTTTTTGTCGGAGCGAGATTTGGTGAAGGTGGAAATTGCTCTGGTGAAAGGAAAGAAATCTTATGACAAACGTCATTCTATTAAGGATAAAGACATCAAGCGAGATATGCAAAGGAATATGAAGTATTAATATTTCGTGGAAAAGCATTCAATAGTAGAAAAAGAAGGATAGATTAAGAGCTTTAGTCCAACTAATAGTTCAAAAAAAAAGTGCTTAGGAATAAGTGATTCAGATTCACTCTATTCCTAAGCACTTTTTGCAATTTAATAAACTGTGTTTATTACTACAACATCTCTGCCTCTACACTTTGTACCTCTGGAATCATGCGCTTCAATAAGCCCTCGATACCTGCTTTTAAGGTGACAGAAGAAGAAGGACAACCACTACAAGCTCCTTGCATTCCTAGACGTACAATACCATCTTGATAAGAACGGAAAACAATACTACCACCATCAGCCTCTACTGCTGGCTGAACATATTTGGTCAGCATTTCTTTAATTTTCACCACAATCTCAGAATCATCTTCCAAAACCATATTACCAGCATTACTTTGCGGATTACTCACCAATCGCTGTTTCAATACCTCAAGATTAACAATCTCATTTCCCTCTGCAACGTAATTGCGAATAAACTCCCGTAAATCTGGAATTAATTCATACCATTCTTGCTCACTGCCCTTGGCTACTGTAATGAAGTTGTTCATAATAAACACACTCTTGACAAAATCAAATTTATCAAAAAGCGCAATTGCTAAAGGAGACGCTTCCTCTGCATCCTCCCTTGTTGGAAAATCAGCACTATTTTGTGGAAATAGCATTTTATTTAAAACAAACTTCATGGTTGTAGGATTGGGCGTAGCCTCTGTATAAATACTAACAATCCTTTTTTCGCTCACAGACATATTTTAAAGCTTTTGATTTTACTATTACTAAAATAATGGACGATTTCTAATCCATCATTTGCCATTATTTACATAAAGATACCATATTGGTTCAAATGCTAAGATAACATTAAGGGTTTATTTTTTGTTCATCAAGCATGACTTATTCAACCAT
>JAHDFT010000231.1:1545-8556 GCA_020628015.1 Bacteroidota bacterium | reverse complement strand
AAAAAGTCTTTCAAAGATAAATAGAATCTTTGAAATTATTTTTAATCCATCATTAAATCAACTGCTTAAATATACGTTTATCAATAGTGGCTGCGGTCAACATACCTGCTGCCATACCACCAACAACCCCTAGTGAACCAACGTCGATTCCTGTGAGGTAAAAGTTTTTGATAGGCGTTTGTGTACGCAGTTCTTGACAAAGATAACGCTGTGGGCTGGCCAATAAACCATAAATGGCTCCTTTGATGGCTTTGGTATAGAAAGCAGCAGTCAAAGGTGTGGATAATTCAAAATAATCCAGATGTTCCATAATATCTGGAATCCGTTCTTTCATGACCGCCAATATTCGATTTTCAATATCTCGCTTAAACTCCTCATAAGCCTCTGGACGATCTGTTTCTAAAGTACTTTCCCACTTTTTGACCAAATCCCAACTAATAAAAGTGACACATTCTCCAGTATGCTTTTCATGCTTTCCTGCATTGTGTAAAGGATCTTTTAAAGAAGGGAAGGAAATGTATAAAATATGAGGCTTAGACGATTTGTCGGCTATATCCCAATAGTAGTGGTTATTATCCCAAGTATCATAGAGCCAAAGATTGGCGGAAGAAGCTCCTGCTTTTCTAATATCTCCTTTAAAGCCCATATTCAGGCAGATATAAGGAGGAGAATCTGGTATGTCGTTGATGGCTTTTCCCCATTTGCTTTGATGATATTCAGGGGGAGTGAGCTGAACGGAATTTTTGGCTCCTGCTGCTGAAATGACAATCGGAGCTTTGAATACTTCTCCGTCTTCTAGTTGAACGCCAATTGCCTTGCCTTTTTTGACTAGTATTTTTGCTACAGGAGCTTTGGTCAAGACTAAGCCGCCATTGTCTACTACATTGCCTAAAAAACAGGCGGCAAATTGTTTGGAGCCACCTTTGGGGTAGAAGGCACCATTCCAGAAGTGGAGATGGGTCATGGCTTGGGAAACGAAACAGGATTCATCAGGTATGGTGCCGATATAGCCCCAGTGAACGGTTAAAACAGTTCGCAATCGCCCTTCGATACCAATTTCGTCTAATATTTCGGTAGTAGTAGTAGCCCACCAATTGCGATTAAAAGTATTGCGAATTTTAGAGCCAATTTTTCCTAAACCTGTTGATACTGTTTTTAAGGCAAAAAACGAAGCAGATATTTTGCCTATTTGCTTTACATAAGAAAAATAAGTATCAATTTTGTCACTTTGTTCAGGAAAATTCTCCTTGAGATTTTGGATAAAGGCTTTTTTAGTATCAGGAAAATTGATGGCAAAACCGTCGGGCATGAGGAAGCGGTCGTATGGATTACCCAAAGAAACCATTTCTATTTGATCATTACTTAGCCAACGCATGATTTTAGCAGGGGCTTGTTTACCAACCATCTGACCAATTGCATGAACACCGGCATCCCATTGATAGCCTTTTCGGGCATAAGAATGGGTAAAGCCACCTGGAATATAATGTTGTTCCAATAAGAGTACTTTTTTACCCATTTTAGCTAAGGCAGCAGCGCAAGACATGCCTCCAATACCCGAACCAATAACGATCACTTCCCAAGTCATGGGATGCAATCCTGATTCATAGTGTTGGTAGACTCTTTCGCCTTTGTGCATAGGAATGACGGACATAGTGTGTATTTTTTATTAGTGAAGAATGGTTAGGTAAATAAGAAATAGCAAGATAAGAAATATGTAGATAACTATTTCACTAAAATTTGGGATTTTCTTTATTTTTCGACTTTGTAATGGCTTTTATTTTTTAGGAATAATTTATACTTGCTATTGCTTAAATCTACTCTATTCTCCAATCAAAATCACTAAGTATGAAAAAAGAATTTGATATTGATGCTTTCCCCAATATTATTTATGCAAAGAATCCCATTCATGTAGAGGGAGTGAAGCAATCCATTTATATTTGTAATCCTAGAATGTTGCAAGAAAGAAAGGATTTAGTTGTTCCAGATCATTATCGTCAATTCTATTATGATATTCCTACTCATTTGGATGCCATTGCTGGAAAAGTGACCAGTACTGTGTTAGTAGAATGGATGGAGCATGTCAAAAATAAGCGAGCATTTTTTGAAATTCATGACAATAAGCGTTTTACAGACTATCGAGGATTTCCCTATTCTCCTTTTTTTATTCAATTTACCAGTTGTAAAGATTATCATGACTGGGCAAATCATGCACCTTCCTATGGCATTTCCCTAGAGTTATTTTTAGCTTCGGATATTCCAGATGAATTGCCGAATTGTTTGAAAGAATTGTATCAATTAGGTGGTTTGCATTTGAATGGTGGTTTTGGGATGTCGGGTTATTTTTATCACCCTCAAGCGGCTATTTTACCTGCCTTAGAAGAAGAACACCTAGGGAATTATATTTCCGCACAAGAAGGATTCCCTTTAGAAGAGTTAAAGGTTTTTTATCACGACTCCTTGACTTGGTTGATGTATGATACTCAGGAGCAGGTCTATGCTAGTGGTTTTGAATTTGGTGGGATGATGCGTTCGGAATATGATTTGACAACGGTGATTGACAATATTTTGCGAGCAAGTATGGAGAAGGGAAGTGTGTTTATAGAAGAATGTGTGGGAAGTAGTGGTAGTGGGGGAGCATTTACTTGGTAGTTATAAAAGAAGGTGAGTTGTTTTATAGCCTAAAACAACTCACCCACAATAGGATCAAAGTAAAAGAAAATGATTATTCAGTTACTTCAATTTCTAATACAGCAGAAGAACGGTTGTTTACCTTATCTACTGCACTCATTGTTACAAGGTAACTACCTGGATTTGGAGGCGAAGGTAAGTTTTGCTCAAAAGAGTGAGATGCACCGTCTACTTCAAAAGTATCTGTACTTAAAACGTCTCCATCTTCTTTATTCGTCATTTCAATAACAAATTTATGAAGATCAAGGTTATCTGTTACTGTTCCAGATACACTAAAAATATCTCCTGCACTTAGACGTAGTGTAGAAGAAACGTCAGGAGCAGTTACAGTTACTGCTGGAGCACTTTTGTCACTAGAGTTTTGGATTGAAATGTCCAAAGCAACTTGCTCGGCATCTTTACCATTGTCATCTTTCAAGTCAAAAGTTAAACTATAGTTACCAGAAGCCACATCAACAGGAATACTAAGTGTAGTTTCTACCAATTCTAGTTCTCCAGTTAAATCTTCCGTTATTTCCGCACTATATGGATCAATAGGGGAGTCTGTAATACTAGAAGATACTGCAATCGTATACTTTCTTAAAGCAACATCATCAGAGAAAGTAACCGTAATCGGAATATCATCACCTGATTCGAAAGCACGACCATCTGCAGGGCTGTTTACTGTGATTGTTGGATCTGCTAAATCTTCCTCGTCCTCACAGCTTGTCCAGAATAATGCGGTTGCCAATAATGTAGGCACTAAAAGGTATTTAATAAACTTCATAGCTAAAAACGTTTATTATTAATTAAGTAATAGTAAAAAATAGCTTTCTCATTTTGATTGATAAATAGACCACTATACTTTGTTAAAAGCTTCACCGATGCAAAGCATCGTCTACGTTTTATTTCATTTAATGATCTATTTCCCTAATCAAAATAGGGAATTTATTTTTCACTCATTACTAAGTGAAGAAATATGTTTTGATTTATTTGTATGTATATTTGATTGAATTTGCTAGTTGTATCCTTGTGTTTTTTCTTATAATAATTGAGTGTGTTTATTAAGCAAGCATTATTGGTATAAATTCAAAAGAGATGTGGGATTGAACGGTGTATTTAAATACTAGATTGGAAAAATAGGTGAAGTTGTGTAGTGGTAGGAGTATACTTATTTGTATTATTACTTCAATAGAAACGAAGGACGAAGTTATAAATTGTTTGGTACATTTAAAAAAAAATATCAAATTTTGATCGTATGATTGATAATTAAAGCAGTAATTGAAAAATTATTTTTCCTGCTGAATAAAATAATGGTTCGTTTAGATTGAAGTTGATGGAGTTTTTGAACAATAGTATTGGCACTTGTTGTATCTAAATCTTGGAATGGCTCATCTATTAAAATGATTTTTTTATTGCTTAAAAAAGCCCTTGCATATAGTAATAATTTTTGTTGACCTTTGGCAAGTGCTGTTCCCAAATCACCAATTTTATCATCCAAATTTAAATGTTGATGATCGGGAAGATGTGCCTGTAAATCGTTTAATATTTTTTGTGCTTTAGGGCGTTTGCTGGCTTTACGACTATAAGAAATGGCTTCAAAAACGGTTTTGCCTAGTAGGGGAAAATTGCTAGAAACCAACGTGATTTGTTTCCGAATGGATTTAGGATTATAATCTTGTAAATCAAATCGATCTATTAAAATACGTCCTGTACTAGTTGGATATAAACCTAGTATTAATTTAATAATAGTGCCTTTGCCTGTTCCAGAATTTCCATGAATCAAAGTGATTTTATTAGAGGGAATATAGAAGTTTTTATTGGAGAGTAAATAATTAATGGGGGTATCTGATGTTGGAAGGGTAGTGTTATAGGTGAAGTTTACATTTTCAAAATGGATATTTCCTTGAATGGCAGGAAGGTCAGGTAAGTGCAAAGGAGCGATTTCTGCTTGGTGGAGTATTTTGAGCAATTTTTCAAAGGAAATATTACCCAATTCCCAAGTAATATTAACACTTAGCAAACGTCGGAAAATGGGAAGTAGGGTAATGAGGAGCATAATAAAAATAATCAAAATACTACCATCTAGGCTTTGTTGATTTTGTTTGAGATAATAGGCGATATACATGACCCAAGCCAATAGCAAATACATGGCTGTTGGTACAATAGTACGTAAAAGAGCTGTAATTTTTTGATACTTAGCTCCTGTTTGATAAACTTTGGAAGAGACTTTTTCATATTTCTGTTGCTCAGGCTTGGCTCGATTCAAAGCCATAATGCTCGAAATAGCCCTTAATCTCATATTGACAAAAGACAGTAAATTCGATTTTTTATTCCGCCTTTCTCTAGTAATAATGGATAAAGAGCGATTGAGGAATAAGATGAGTAGGGTGGTGAGGGCTAGTACAAGAACAATACTCAAGCCTAGATGCCATTCAAAATAAATGAGGGCAATACAAGCAATGAGCATTAATAGAAAGTCGCTAATGAATCGGATGATACCATTGGTAAGATAATTTTGAATGCTTTTGAGATCACCACTAAAACGAAGTAAATAACGGCCAATTCCTTTTTGATCATAGGTCATACTTGGAAGGTGCAATTGATACCAGAAAAGTTGATTTCTAATTTGGTAACTGAATTTTTCACCAATCATTCCTCTACAGTATCTTTCTAAGAAGGTAAAAATGGCTTTGGCAACAATTAGCCCAGCAAAAAAAAGGAAAAAATAGTTAAGATTATGACTAATTTCTAGGGGAAGCCATTGCAATAGCTGGGAACGGTGGGAGTGCATTTGAAAAACCAGTTGGTAGTATTTTCCAATGGCAATAGGGATAATAATGGTACATACATTAGAAAGGATACTTGCTACAATTGTAACAAGTATCCAAACATAATGAATTTTCAAAAAATTGACTATTAATGTCCATTTAGACAGCATGAGGTATGGCTTGACCGTTGAGCGGTAGTTTGGCTTTTGTAGAAGCCTTAATGGTTGATTTTTCAATATAATTGAGGATGGTAGCATTGCTGATATCCTCTAAGGTTAAAATAGGGATATTTGTACATGCTTTGACCTCTTGTATAAGCAAAGGTGCAGCAGTAAACCTTCCACAAAGTGCAAATGGAGTCAAATGGAGATTTTGTAGGAGTTGTAGACCACATAAAGCACCTGTACTATTGCCATCAGAGTAAATAATATGATCAACTGTTTGCATAAATGGAGCAGAACGAATCAACATATTTGTTTCTCTTTGTAAAAGTCCATCAGCAATTTCAATAACAATATAATCTGGTAAAATATTCGCCACTTTTGCTAAAGCTACCTGATATAGATCTAAAATATCTTTTTCTGAATACATATAAGTAGAAGGAAAGCCAAAATTACTAAAATCTATGACCATATCTGCTCCACAATCAAAAACAAAGTCTTTATCCTTAGAGTAAACTGTACCAGTAAGTTTGATATAGGCTGTTTTTTTGCCTGCTTTATTCAACCCTCTGCACAAAAATCCTGCTGTAGTTGTTTTGCCGCTATCCATAGAACCACCCAAAGAAAGGATAATTTGTGGTTGGTTAATGGGAAGTAGTCCAGTAAATGGTGTTTTTTCAGTCTTGTAATAATGTGTATTGATGACCTTACCTTGTTTATCAGCAGCATAACCGACCAAACGTAAAGTTGTTGGACCTTTTAATTCAAATCGGTGGTGAAGCGAAGCCAATTTACCCATAACACCACCTTGCCCCAACATTTCATAAGTGGTATAGATGGCATCAGGCACATAGCCTTCGAGTTGATTGGTGGCATAGCGGTTGCCAAAGACAGCCATCAGGTAATCACCTGGGTAAATGTGACGATTTTTACCTGTGCTGCATTGCATACGGGTATGCTTGCCCAGTTCTAATACTTCAAAGATCGCTACATCACCGCTTTTAGGTAGATAGCTTGTAGTTAAATCTTCTCTAAGGGTGTATTGAGTTATATTTTGGCAAATAATTGCCTTCTTGATTTTAGTTGTCATTTTTGTTGGTTTAAAATGATGTAACAAATTCATTACAAAATTACTGCCCTAAGCTATTGGGGGTGTGGTGCCAATATCTATTAGGCAAACTTTCTTTGCTTTTTTTGCGCTTTCTTAAACGCATTTCAATTTGTTTGACTTTTTTGAGTTTAAAATAATACTTGATGCCTATACCAATCATATAATAATTGCTAAAAGGCCGCTCGATTTTTTCTCTGTCAGGATTATACACATTGATGGCGTGTCTGAAGGCAAAATCTGTATTGAATTCTGCTTGACGCATCAGTTGTGCGGTGATAGAAAGTCCTTTATAAGGTTTTAG
>JAHDFT010000231.1:0-1445 GCA_020628015.1 Bacteroidota bacterium | reverse complement strand
TTTCTAATGTAAAAGCTGGCACTAAAGGTATTTTGCAAAAAGGAAAGGTCATAGGGTTGGGTATTGAATCCATAAGTTTGATTAAAGGATAAATTGACATTAGGTAGGGCTTTGACAGTTATACCTACATTATTCCAGTTTTTGATTTTTAGCGGATTTTGTCCCATTAGTTGAATGGAATAAATCATGCAAAACAACAAAAAGGAAATGTATTTAAAATTTGGCATTTGCAAAATTATTTAACAATTGTCATCGTTTTGTTTGCAAATAGTATGCCAAATTTATTAATTTTTAATTATATTGACTATTTAATGTGTTGGTAGATAGTGCTTTAAATTGTGTTGACTAGAAGTATATGTTTTTGTTTTAGGAGAATATAACTAATAAATACTGTCTATATATTATTAATAATGGCAAAATAATTCATTGAGCAGTAAATTTCAAGCTTTTTTTTAGTGCTTTCTTATCTGTTCAAATGATATAAAAAAGGGTAAGAACTAATAGCCAAGCTATTTTAGTCATAATATTATCACTTTGAGTAAGGTTTTATTTTCTTTTTATCAAAAATATATTAGAGGAATGCTTATTTCTAATTGAGAAAGAATTACCTTTGGCTCTTGTTTTATAAATGAAAAAGAAGTTTTTGCGTACCAAATAGTATTTTTTATCTACGAAAATCCTTACACACTATAAAATACACTATATGCTTGCTATTTTGGCTTTTGTCATCTTACACTGGTACTTATCCCTATTCATCCAAACATTTTTTCATCATCGTTATGCGGCACATCGACAATTTAAAATGTCTTTTTTCTGGGAACGTTTTTTCTATGTTTTTGCATGGATTGCACAGGGTCCTTGCTATTTGAGTCCAAAGACTTATGCCCTATTACATCGTCAGCATCATGCTTATGCAGATCAGGAGGGTGATCCACACTCACCGAAGCATTTTAGTAATGCTGTGACTATGTTACTGGGTACTAAAAAGGCGTATGGAGATATTTTTTGGCGGCAGGTTGAAGTACCTGAACAGTTTACAAAAAATATCCCTGAGTGGGATGCCTTTGATAGGATTGCTCATGCTTGGTATAGTCGATTGGCTTGGGGAGCCTTGTATACCTTTTTTTATCTTTATTTTGCGCCTTCTTATTGGTTATTATTGTTGTTGCCTTATCATTATATGCAGGCGGCTATACATGGTGCGATTATCAATTGGGGAGCGCATAAATATGGTTACCAGAATTTTGAAATGGAGAATACTTCTACGAATCTAATGCCTTGGGATGTATTTATGATGGGGGAGGGTTTGCATAACAATCATCATAAGTTTCCTGCAAGTCCTAATTTTGGTCAAAAATGGTACGAGTTTGATCCGACTTGGTGGATTATGCGGCTATTGGCTTTGGTTGGGGTGATTCAGATGCGGAAAGGTTGAAAATAGGTAA
>JAHDFT010000230.1:5804-8652 GCA_020628015.1 Bacteroidota bacterium | reverse complement strand
AACATCACCTCACCCGCCAACTCAATCCCAAAGAATAAAAATTAAAGGTATCCGTAATCCCTGTACCAATCGAGAAATCCAATTGTAAGTCAGGATTGATGAGGAAAGTAAAACCACCATCATAACTAGCAGAAAATTCCTCCAAAAGAAAGCTATCTCCAAATACCTCCACAAAAAAGCCAACCTGATCATTTAAGCCAAAGCCGATGACATAAGTATAGGTCAAAGCATAATCCATCTCATCGTAATAGTCGAAACCGACATTATAGCCAAAGCTAATCTTATTGGTTACATCATGTCCCAAACAAATTTTATTAATCAAGCCAAATTGGTCCGAAGAAAAATAATTGTTACCTGTAGGTAAAACGACATGCCCCAAATAAGCCAATTCCACCTTCTTTACTGGAATTTCTGCCTTCAATCCCACTTGTAAATCACCAATTCCTATGCGACTATGCTCATTGACCAGCATTGTATATTGATTAATGTCTGTCACCAATCGCAATTCTACATTTTTCCCAATACCATAACGAAATAAATTGGTATTGATCGTCCAGTTATTGACCTCATTATTCGAGGTCAACATCGTACCTGTTTCTAATTGAAAATAACCTTTCGGCATGGCTACTGCTGATTCTGTTTGATCAGGACGGTCGGTAATCAATGGTTCCTTTGGCAAAGTTTTCGTTGTTGCCATTGTTTCATTTTCTGTTGCTGCCTCTTGATTGCGGATCAGCATATCCAATACAGATTCTGTTTGTTCATTATTCGTATTCTCTGTAATTTCTTGAGCATAACTAGAGCCATACAAAACAGTAAAAAATAAGAGTGTTAAAAGGTATTTCATAGTTCTTAATCGTTGCGAAATAATAATTTTAGACAAATCTAAAAATTTATTTTGACACATCGAACAAGCTCAAACACATATTCCTATTTAACATTTATAACTCGCAAATAATAAGGCGAAAAATATTACATTATTTATATCAAGCATTTATTGTTCTTTATTATTCTTGATCTGTCTAAAAATCAAAAAGAGCATCACCAAAACGATGACACAAAACATAAACAGCAATTTCTCTATAAAAATAATCATAAATAAAACAGCTTTAGTAGCTAATCCAAAAAAACAATATTCAAATATATTGCCCAATTATGCAAATTCTTTTGACGATATTGTTGGTTTTATGTCCAAAAAAACCTAAATTAGAAGCTTTTCTTTCACTCCTACCCATGATTAGCTACATCATTGATATAAACTAGCTAAATTAAATCAAACCTCATATAACATCTTATTCCACTTTGTAAATTAAGATTAACAATAAACAATTATTCTCCATTTCTTAAAAATTATCAACATTCAATATATTATAAACCTATGAAGACAGTAGATATTGCTCCTGCCCAGAATTATATTGGTGGGCTATATGAATCTAATGAAGCTCGTTCAATGGATGTGGTTTCTCCTTTGGATGGTAGCGTTATTTCTCAGGTCCCTTTATCTGGTCCAGGCACCGTAGATAAAGCGGTTCAAGCAGCTAAACAAGCATTACCAGCATGGGTCAATCTGACCATCAAAGAGCGAGTACAAGTTTTGTATAAATTCCGTACCTTAATGGAAGATAATATGCACGAATTGACCAACTTGGTGCATCAAGAAAATGGCAAAACTTATGGGGAAGCTAAAGCTGAAGTATTAAAAGGTATTGAATTAACCGAATTCGCTTGCTCCCTTCCTCAGTTATTGAATGACGAAATCCTAGAAGTAAGTAAGGGTGTAGAATGTCGGACAACCCATGTACCTGTTGGTATCGTGGCATCCATCACCCCTTTCAACTTCCCTTTCATGGTACCATTATGGACCATTCCTAATGCAATCGCACTAGGTAATTGTATGATTGTCAAACCTTCGGAATTAGTACCACTTAGTACCATCCGCATTGCAGAATTACTAAAAGAGGCTGGTTTACCTGATGGTGTAGTGAATATTGTACATGGAGATAAAGAAGTCGTAGAGGCGATTTGCGATCATCCTGAAATCGAAGCTGTTTCTTTTGTTGGTTCTACAAGGGTTGCCAAAATTGTTTATAAAAGAGCCACAAGTAATCTTAAAAGATGTGTCTCATTAGGTGGAGCCAAAAATCACCTTATCGTTTTATCTGATGCTCATGAAGAAATGGCAGCAACTAATATTGCCGCTTCTATGTCTGGCTGTGCTGGTCAACGTTGTATGGCAGCATCTGCAATGGTAGCAGTTGGTCAAGTAGATCATATTATTAATAGATTATGTGAAGTAAGCCGATCTATTATTCCTGGTGAGAATCTAGGTTCGGTCATTTCTAAAGCAGCAAAAGAACGTATTGAAAAATACATTAGTGAAGCAGAAGCGGCTGGTGCTAAAGTATTGGTTGATGGTCGTAATGCGACGGTTGAGGGTAAAGAAGGTGGTTTTTATGTTGGTCCAACGGTGATCGACTATGTTACCCCAGATATGGCGATTGCCAAAGAGGAAGTTTTTGGTCCTGTATTAGCCATTATGCGTACCAATGACCTAGATGAAGCCATCCGTATCGAAAATAGCTCCAATTATGGTAATGCCTCATCCGTCTTTACACAAAATGGAGGTCTAGCAAAGTATGTGATGGAAAGAGTAAGTGCAGGTATGGTGGGTGTTAATATTGGTGTCCCTGTTCCTCGTGAGCCTTTCTCCTTCGGTGGTTGGAATGAATCTCGCTTTGGCGCACATGATATTACAGGTAAAAGCTCCATCCACTTTTGGACGAAACTCAAGAAAACCACAACCAAGTGGAATCCTGAAGCTTTCACCAACTGGATGAGCTAGTCCAAC
>JAHDFT010000230.1:1703-5704 GCA_020628015.1 Bacteroidota bacterium | reverse complement strand
CCACATCCAAAAACCATCTATATCCAACAAAAATGCTAACACAAAATAAAATATCAGAAGCAGAACAGATCTTGCAATCGAGCTTAGATCACACCTTCTTCTCTTGGTCTAAACAAGGGGGATTAAATCCACTCAATATAGAGCGAGCAGAAGGGGTCTATCTCTATGATCGTTCTGGAAAACGTCATATCGACTTCTCTTCTCAGTTGATGAATGTTAATATTGGTCATGGTCACCCTGCGGTGATTGAGGCGGTACATCAACAAATGAAGGAAGTCTGTTTTGTCTCCCCAAGTATGGTTACAGCCGCTAGAAGTAAATTAGGCGCAAAATTAGCCGAAATTACCCCAGGTCATTTGACCAAAACCTTCTTTACACTTGGCGGCTCGGAAGCCATCGAAAATGCCATTAAATTGGCTCGTTTATATACTGGCAGACACAAAATCATGACCCTTTATCGCTCTTATCATGGGGCGACTTATGGTTCAATTACGGCTGGTGGTGATCCCCGTCGTTTACCTGTTGATTCGCAGCAGTTGCCGAATGTCGTGCATGTACAGAATCCTTATTCCTATCGCTGTCCTTGGTACAGTAGCTCTGCTGAAGAATGTGGAGAACGTGCCATTGCCAATATGGAAAAAATCCTCAAATACGAAGGTCCAGAAAGTTTTGCGGCTATTTTGATGGAAGGAGAGTCTGGGACATCGGGTTGTATTAAATATCCACCATTTTTCTGGAAAAAAGTGAAGGCTTTAGCAGATAAATATGGTATCTTAACGATTGATGATGAGGTGATGAGTGGCTTTGGACGTACTGGTAAATGGTTTGGCATCGACAATCATGATATTGCACCTGATATTATGTGTATTGCCAAGGGATTGACGGCTGGTTATTTGCCATTGGGTGGAATAGTCGTTAGTGATAAAATTGCCAAAGCCTTTGATGAACGAGTCCTTCCACTTGGTTTGACCTATTCAGCTCATGCAGTTTCCTGTGCGGCTGGCGTAGCGGTCTTAGACATCTATGAAAAAGAGGGATTGATTGAAAGAGCTGCTGAAACAGGTAAATATATCGACCAATGTGTGGCTGATTTAATGGGCAAACATCCATCTATTGGTGATTTCAGAAATACAGGCATGTTGGGCTGTATCGAATTTGTCAAGAATCGAGAAACGAAGGAACCGATGGCTCCTTGGAATGCCAAACCGCATGAGATGGGTGTAATGGCTAAGGTGAAAAATAAAATCAAGGAATTGGGGATGTTTACCTTTGTCAAATGGAATTTCCTCTTTATTGCTCCACCATTGACGATCACTAGAGCGCAGGTGGATGAAGGAATGGATATTATTTCTCAGGCAATTGCTTTGGCAGATGAGGAGGTGTATTAAATAATCCAATATTGCACGTATTTGGGCGGATATGGAATCGGGCAAATATGGAATCCGCCCATACAATAACATGTATTTGGGCGGATATGGAATCTGCCCCTACAACAACACGTATTACGTATTTGGGCGGATATGGAATCCGCCCCTACAACAACACGTATTACGTATTTGGGCGGATATGGAATCCGCCCCTACCTATTAACTACTCTTACTAGACGACGCACATTATGCAAGACCATGAAATCGTAGAACTCAAACAAGACGTATCTAACTCTCCTTTATATAACGAAGATTTTGCCCCAGTGCCTGCCAATAAGCGAAGTTGGGACAAATGGAATATTGCCGCTATTTGGGTGGGTATGGCAGTATGCATTCCTACCTATATGTTGGCTAGTAGTCTCATTGGGCAGGGTATGAACTGGTATCAGGCTTTATTTACCATTTTATTGGGTAATGTAATCGTTCTGATTCCAATGGTGCTGAATGCTCATGTTGGTACTAAATATGGTATCCCTTTACCTGTTTTCCTCCGCCTCAACTTTGGCATTAGTGGTTCTGTATTGGCATCCTTATTACGGGGGCTTGTTGCCTGTGGTTGGTTTGGAATCCAGACATGGATTGGGGGGGCTGCTATTTACCAAATGCTCTTGGCTCTGGTGCCCTCCCTAGCCAACACGCCTTATTTGGGGGATTTCATTGGTTTGAATGTGCTACAATTGGTTTGCTTCCTTATTTTCTGGTTGATTAATATGTTTATCATCTATAAAGGAATTGATTCGATTAAAAAACTGGAAACATGGGCGGCTCCTTTCCTTTTATTAATTGGTATTGGAATGCTCGCTTGGGCTTGGATTGAAGTAGGATCGATGGGTAAAATCCTCGATGCTTCTTATACCTTATCGGCTCAGAAAGATGTTAACTTTTGGTCGATCTTTTGGCCAGGTTTGACCGCAATGGTCGGCTTTTGGGCAACGCTCTCGCTCAATATTCCCGACTTTACCCGATACGCCAAATCTCAAAAGGATCAAATATTGGGGCAAGCCATCGGACTCCCTACAACAATGGCACTCTTTTCTTTTATCGGTATTGCGGTGACAAGTGCGACCTTATTGATTTTTGGAGAAGCGATTTGGGACCCAGTTGTTTTATTGGGTAAATTTGATTCGGCTGTGGTCGTTGTCCTTTCTATGATTGGATTAACCGTCGCTACCCTATCTACCAATATCGCAGCCAATGTCGTTGCGCCAGCCAATAGTTTTGCCAATATTCTCCCTAGTAAAATTAGCTTCACAATGGGAGGATATATTACTGGAATCATTGGTATTCTTATCTTTCCTTGGAAATTAATGGCAGATCCAGAAGGCTATATCTTCAAATGGTTGATTGCTTACTCTGCTTTACTAGGTGCCTTAGCCGGTATTATGATTTGTGATTATTATATCATTAGAAAAACAAAATTAGATCTTGCCGCACTTTTTGATCCAGAAGGCATGTATAAAGGCTGGAATGTCAATGCATGGATTGCCTTTGGAGTCAGTATTATTCCTGTATTACCTGGATTCTTTGGCACCGTAGAACTCATGGAAGTCAGCACTTTCTGGACAGATCTTTACTCCTACGCTTGGTTTGTCACCTTTTTCCTTTCAGCAATTATTTATTATATTCTAGTGAAAGTTAATCCTAAAGGGACAAGAGGTTTATAAATCATTTCATCTCCTACATGCTTTATCTTTGATCCTTTATCCATTACTAATAATCATTCATTAAACTAAATATGTCAATTCTAATTAAAAACGGTCGAGTTGTTACCGCAGCTTCCGACTATATTGCAGATATTTATGTCGAAGGCAGTACCATTGCTGCTATTGGTCAAAACCTAGCCGTAGAAGCAGAAACCGTCATTGATGCTAGTGGAAAATTGGTTTTTCCAGGTGGTATTGACCCACACGTACACCTAGACATGCCTTTTATGGGTACTTTTTCTAGTGATACTCATGAGACAGGCACCCTAGCAGCTTTACATGGTGGCACAACGATGGTTATTGACTTTATTTTGCAAACGCAGGGTAAATCTTTACGTCATGCCCTAGAACAATGGCAGAGCCGAGCAACAGGCACGACTTATGGCGATTATTCTTTCCATATGGCGGTAACGGATTTTAATGAAGATACCAAAAAGGAGATCAAAGAAATGATCGAGCAGGAAGGCATTACCTCCTTCAAAACCTTTATGGCCTACAAAGGAGCTTTAATGATTGATGATGGACAAATGGTGGCTTTGATGCAGGAAGTGAAAAAGCATGGTGGAATGGTGACAGTTCATGCGACCAATGGTGATATGATTGACAAGCTCATCGCCAAGCATCGTGCAGAAGGTAAATTATCACCTTTATATCATTATTTGTCTCAGCCAGAGGTGACAGAAGCAGAGGCTTCCGCTCGTTTCTCTGATTTATTGCATTATACAGGTGCTACAGGTTATATCGTTCATATGACTTGCGAAGGAGCTTTAAATGCAGTACGTCGAGCAACCATGCGTAATCAACAAGTACTGGCTGAAACTTGTATTCAATACCTCATTTTGGATGCCTCGCTTTATGAAAAAGATTTTGA
>JAHDFT010000230.1:0-1603 GCA_020628015.1 Bacteroidota bacterium | reverse complement strand
GCTAAGATTTTCGGTATGTACCCTAAGAAAGGCTGTATTGCCATTGGTGCTGATGCGGATTTGGTCATCTTTGATCCGAATGAAAAGCATACGATTTCTGCTAAAACCCATCATATGAATGTGAATTATTCGGGTTATGAAGGTTGGGAATTAACAGGTAAGTGTAAAACAGTGCTTTTACGTGGTAAAGTGGCGATTGATAATGGAGAGGTGAAGATTGAGAAGGGTTATGGAGAATTTGTGAAGCGGAATAAGGTAACGGAGCCTGTTTTTTAGGTTGAATTATTCAGCTGTAATCAGAGAACATTTAAAAATCAATAAACAAAATATAAATCATACAATCATGCCACGAATTGTAAAATCTGGATTAATCCAAATGAGCCTCCCCATGACAGAGGGAGAAGGGACGATTGAAGAAATCATGAAAGCGATGCTTGATAAGCACATTCCTTATATCGAGCAAGCAGGAGAAGCAGGGGTGCAAATCCTTTGCCTACAAGAAATTTTTAATACCCCTTATTTCTGTCCAGGCCAAGACCGCAACTGGTATGCTTCTGCGGAGTCTGTACCAGGTCCAACGACGGATTTGATGGCAGAATATGCGAAGAAGTACGAAATGGTAATCGTTGTTCCAATCTACGAAAAGGAGCAAGCAGGCTTTTTGTACAATACCGCAGCTGTTATTGATGCGGATGGGACTTATTTGGGTAAGTATCGTAAAAATCACATCCCACACACCTCTGGTTTCTGGGAGAAATTCTTCTTTAAGCCAGGTAATTTGGGTTATCCTGTATTTGAAACTCGTTATGCTAAGGTGGGCGTATATATCTGCTATGACCGTCACTTCCCTGATGGTGCAAGAGTGCTAGGATTGAATGGTGCAGAAATCGTTTACAATCCTTCTGCTACTGTTGCTGGTTTGTCTCAATACCTATGGCAATTGGAGCAACCTGCTCATGCGGCTGCGAATGGTTATTTTATGGGCTGTATCAACCGTGTTGGTGAAGAAAAGCCTTGGAATCTAGGTCGCTTCTATGGAACTTCTTACTTTGTTGATCCTAGAGGACAGATTTTTGCTAAAGCATCGGAATATGATGATGAATTGTTAATTGCTGACTTTGATCTGGATATGATTGAAGAAGTGCGTTCAGTATGGCAGTTTTATCGAGATCGTAGACCAGAGACTTATGATAAGTTGACGGAGTTATGATCTTAAGTGATGGAACAGAAATAAATTCGGCCATATCCTTTATTATTTAGCCTAATACTGCGTTGCAAAAATATTACGTACATTCCATGTATGCGCTATTTTTGCGCCTTGTCTTAGACTAAATAATTGAAAGGATATTTTGGCCGACTTTATTTCTAATCCATCACTAATTAAGATTTCATGATAAAATAAAGTTTTATTTTATTTGAAGGAGTCCAATCATTCATTTATTCCCTTGATGACTTCTGAATTTTCTTTTCCTTGATGAAAAGAAACAAAAATCAAGACTTTATGGATTTCACCTAAAATCCATAAGGTCGTTTCAAGATAAAAGAATTTGTCTAGTTCTAAGATAATTGGGGGTATATCTTCTTTCGCCCTGAAAGGGCATAA
>JAHDFT010000229.1:2677-8697 GCA_020628015.1 Bacteroidota bacterium | reverse complement strand
GTAGAGCCACATTGCAATGTGGCTATACGGCTTTTTTATATTTGTAAAGGATTATATTGTACTAAAACATCCGCATTTTGATAAAAACCCCATTATTTCCCCTTCGCCTTTCGTCTCTCTTCCTTACGTTTCATTCTTTCTTCATATCTTTTTCCACCAAAAATAGAAATGCCTACATAATCTTTTGGATTGGATTTGAGGTCGATAAGGAGTTTGTTTAAATTATCTGAAACACCAGCTAAATTATTGTACAAAGCTTTATCCGTTACCAATTGACCAGCAGAACCCTCTCCCTGATTGATTTTTACTAGGAGATTATTGACCTCATTTACTGTTTCGGTCAAATCTCGCATGGTTGAATCGGCTGTCGTAGAGGTTGTTTGTAAATTGCTACTTAAATCAGAGACAGAACCACCAACTTTCTCCACCGTTCCACTTACTTTTTCGACTGTCCCACTCACCTCCTTAATCGTCTTCCCAACATCATCAATCACCGTTCCTGTTTCATCAATTGTAGTATTTAAATTCGTGACCAATTTATTGGCATTTTGTGACAATCCCTTGACTTCTCCAATCGTCGAATTCAATTGATCTACAGGTGATTTTAAGTCTACATCATTGAGTTTTCTAGTAAAATTCTCTGCATTGGTCATAATCGAATTAAGCTCCTTAGTATTTTTAGCTAATTCTGCTGATAAGCCATCTACATTTTCAATAATACCAGAAATTTCTGAAAACTCTTTCTCAATAAGCCCATTCAGATTTTTAGTAATATCCCCTACATCTCCTGCCAATCCACCTATCTGATTGACCAATTTATCTAAGTCTTTTAAAGTCCCTTCTACAGTAGCCACACTCTTGCTTACATCGCCCATAGTGGACTTCATTTGGTTGGAGTTCATAATTCGATTTACAGAACCTACTGTTGTATCCAGTTGGGTCAATAAACGCTCCACTTTCACCTTAATCGGCATCAATTCATTTTCCGCATATTCAAAGACATCCACCTCTACCAAGCCTGGTACTGTATCACCTGCACCTAACCTTACTGTACTCCTTTTTCCTACCTCTTGTAACTTGATTTCCAATGCTTTATCGCCTAGTAAGCTGGTAGAAACAATCTCTGCCGAATCACTCCTGTACAGATTTACATCATCATCTACCGAAAATTTGACAATAATTTTATTAGTATTATTTTCTTTGAGATAAATATCATCAATTACTCCAATTTGATACCCATTGATTTGCACAGGATTAGACACCAACAAGCCATCTACACGGTCATACTCGACATAATAGACATTTTCTTGTCCAAAAACACTTTGTCCTTTCAAAAAGTTATAGCCCAGAAATAGGGTAACAAGGGAAACAAGGACTAAGATGCCCACTTTTATTTCATTAGATAAATTCAAGCTTATAGGATTTGATGATAAAAATATGACAAAAATACCGCTCTAAAATAAATAAAAATGTTGTAATTATCTATTACCAGTCATAAAGTATCTGTTCATCTTTTCTAATGCTATTGACAATCAGTATACTTTCCTTCACTTTCCAATACAAATTTCATTAAGTAATTGTTTTAAAATGAGTCAGTAATACTCAAATAATACCATTTCTTTTCAACCAATCTGCTATATTCTCCAATCATTCTACATAATATTTACTATTGATTGGCTTATTAATTGAATATTATTTGTAAAGTATAGGGAAAAAATTATGCCCTTATTAACCACCAGATTGTTTGGATACAAAGTAATGACAATTGGAGAAATTGAGGATTTGCTTTAAATTACAGTCGTTTATTCGGTTAGACTGTTAAACTCGAATAGATTCTACAAATAAAGAGTGAAAAACAAAAAAATGACGCAAGATATACAAGCATGGATAGCTGATCATATGGACTTTATTCAAAAATATCAGCAAGATATAATTGAAATTAATACCTCAGATGAGTCTATTCTACTAGGAGATTCTAAAATTGGTGGAATGCCTGATTTACCATTAGACTACGACTGGCCAGAATATGAAGGCAAAGCCATGACCTTTTTTGCCCAAATTAATCTTAAAGAAATAGCTAACTTACAGGATATTCTGCCTTCTTCTGGTTGGTTATTTTTCTTTGTACATTTTGATGAACCTGGTAAGTATGGTGCCAATTGGCAAAATATTCCTCCTAGAGAAAAATACGCTGTCCGCTTCTTTGATGGTTTGATTAAGGAATTAGAGGAATATTATTACCCCAAAAATCTGCTTGAAAGCCTACGCTTTCCTGCCTCCAAAATCTATTTCAGGAAAAAATTTATGCTTCCAAGCAGTCGAGAAGCTATTGTTTTAAAAGATTTAAACTGGGAGGAGGCTGATTTACAAGCATTAGCTAGTTTGAGGAATTTTAAACGATCCTCTAATGCCAAGCTATTGGGTTATCCCCAAGCTGTTCAATATGATGTTTTGTATGATTGGAGTAGTCAATATTTTAAGGATTATGCATTTAGCCAAGAGGAAAAAACCCAAGCATTTGCAGAAAACAAAGCTAAAACAAATGAGTTCATTTGCTTATTAGAGTTTGATTGTAGCATCCGTCATTATTATACAGAAACAGCTATAGAACCTGTTTTTCCAGATTTTAAAAAAATTGGAGAACAAAACTTTTACTTTGGTATTTTGAAAGAGGATTTGGAGGCATTGAACTTTGATAATGCTTTACTTGTTTTTCAAAGCACCTAGTTAACTAAAACTCATAGAGGCGCATGCAAAAACATTGATAAGGCCATTCGTTCACATTTCTCCAAATCACTCATATCATTATAACGTCTTGGCGGCTTTTTCCGTTTACTATCTTTTTCGTATTGAGATTGAAAATTCTTTTCATCTCCTTGTTCAAAGACCCATCTATATGCAACTATTTCCAGTTTTTGATAATCTTTGGGTGGACACTCTACTGCTATTTTATAATGCTCTTTTTGGTAATGAAATTCCATTTATATTTTTTAATCATTAGTTAACCTGATTCATTGACACACTAAAATAACAATTCTTTTTAACTTATCAAGTTATACAATTCATTTTAATTCCACCAATAGAAACCTGATCACTCCAAAACCATATACCCCCAAGCCTTCAAACTCACCTTATTCTCCCCTATCAACACCACCTTATCGCCACCAATAGCATCTCGCATACCATCTAAGAAAATCTCATACGGCATGGTAACATTGACAGGTGTATGTGATAGATTGAAAATGCATAGGATTTCCTTGTGATTCTTGCGGCGTTTGAAAGCAAAAATTTGGTCATCGTGGGAGGTCTTGATGCGCTCAAAGGTACCGCCATGTTCGCCATTCCAGAGGCATTCTTTGCGTTTTTTGAGGTCAATTAAATCTTTATAGAAATCTTGTAGGGCAAAACCTTTCCATTGAATCGGTTCTTTATCAAAAAAGGCAAGCCGAGAACTATTACCAGCTTCTTGACCGCTATAAATGAGGGGCATACCAGGTAAAACAAAAGAAAGCGTAGCAAAAGTCTTTGTACTAGCACCTAATCGCTCGTAAACGGTGCCGTTCCAAGAGTTTTCGTCATGATTGGAGGTAAATAACATACGATAATCTCCATTGTGAAATTTTTCCTGTTCTCGTCCTATATAGGCATCTAGGTCTGTTACTTTATTTTTTCCTCCAAAAAGACCATTCATGAGGTGATGGAGTTCCCAGGCATAGGTCATATCAAAGGCTTGCTCATGTAAATTTGGATTCTCTGCCTCTGCCAGCATAAAAACAGGTTTGACCTTATCCAATTCCTTTCGAGCCAAGTTCCAAAATTCTAAAGGCACCATTTCTGCTACATCACAACGATAACCATCAATATCTGCTGCTTCTACCCAAAATTTCATCGACTCAATCATGTATTTCCACAGGCCTTTTTCCTCATAGTTAAAATCAACCACATCTGACCAATCTGCTACAGGAGGGATATTGTTTCCATTTTCATCTACTGTATACCAACTAGGATGACGAGTACGCAAACTATTGTCCCAGGCAGAGTGATTCGCTACCCAATCTAACAAAACATACATCTCTAATTCATGAGCCTTAGCGACCATTGCTTTAAAGTCGTCTATGGTACCATAATTCAGATCTATTGCCTTAAAATCTTTGACCGAGTAATAACTCCCCATACTCCCCTTACGTTTTTCCTCTCCAATGGGGTGAATCGGCATAAACCACAGAATATCTACCCCCATATCCTTCAAACGAGGAAGATGTTCCATAAAAGCTTTGATGGTACCTTCTTGGGTATATTGACGCAGATTCACCTCATAGATGACCGCATCTTTTGCCCATTCAGGCACTTGTTTTGTATGAAAGGAATCATCTAATAGCCAAGCAGGATAAGCGGCTACTTCTTCGACCGTTTCTGTCTTGGTCTCTTTTTTTGCCTTTTTAGCAACTTTTTCCTTCTTGGTAGATTCTGTATTCTCTATTGTAATAGGTACTTCCTTTTCCTCCCCTTTTTTATTCATAACAGGAGGAATGGAGTCTTCTTTTACAGTAACCGTAATGCTTTCTTTGCTACCTTCTTGTTTGATGCTGCCGTTATTGTGGCAAGCAAATGTGCAACAAATGCACCATACTAAAATTAAAATGGATAATTGGTGTCTCATAATTGCTAGGGTTTTCCTCTTTTTAGAGCGTCTAGTGATATAGTGATAAAAAACTGAAGTAAGGAACCTTATTCTCCCACTAATAAATCAAAAAAGTGGGGATAAACCTCTATAGAAAGCTCACCATCTTTCTTTTGAGGCTTTCCTTTAAAGATACTCACAAAGCTAACATTTTGTAACCGTTTTGGCAACTTAAAACGGATGGCTTTTTTAGTATTTGTTTTATTAAATGCCAATAATACTGTCTGATCAAAATAGGTCCGAGTATAAACAAGTGTCTCTGCTGAGGCATGAAGGATGTCTATATCTCCATAAATGAGTGCCATTTGATTTTGTCTAGTCTTCAAAACTTCCTTTGTTGCTCGGTGTAGCATCGCTTGATCAAAATTCCATTCCTCAAATTGCATGGGTCGGCGATTATCTGGGTCATTACCACCAGGTAAGCCAATTTCGTCACCATAATAAATAACTGGAATCCCTGGAATAGTAGCCACAAAAGCATTCAAACAGGCTTGTTTATTATAACCAGGCTGTTGAGCATCAATAGTACGCTCCCAGCCTGCTGCTTTAGCATCTTCATCAAAACGTAGGGTGCCACTAGCATAGGAAATGAAGCGAGGCATATCGTGATTCCCTGTAATATTGCCCATCAAAGAATGATGTCCATAATAATCCAAACTCTCTTGAAGGGAACGGGTTAAATTGGTAAATGGCTCTGTGTCATTGACAAATACAGAACGAGCATCGAAGTAGAGGTTAAAATCAAATTGCCCATCCATTTGGCCCATATCTACATAACTTCCAATCAATTCCCGACTCCCAAAAGTCTCGCCGATTTGTAGTAATGGTCGATTTTCTTCTAGGATGACTTTCTCCTTCAATCTTTGGGTCAAAGCTCGCCAAAAAGTATTGGGAATATGCTTGGTCGCATCATGTCTAAAGCCATCTAATTGATAGGTTTTAATCCAATGCAAGGCGGCATCAGCAACGGTATCAATCACCTCCTCCCTAGAAAAGTCCCAGCTTGGTAGAAAGGTGTCAAACCAAGTAGTCAACCTTTGTTCTTCCCAAATGCGGATATTTTTTTGACCATTAGGTAAATCTAAAGTTGTTGCCCAATCTGGATGCGCTTGGTATAAAGGATGATCTTCATGCACATGATTGGCTACAAAATCTAGTATAATTTGAATATTGTTTTGATGAGCAAATTCTACGAGTGATTTCAACTCTTCATTGGTGCCAAAACGGTGATCTACTTGGGTAAAAGAGATCGGCCAATAACCATGATAGCCCGAATACTTCCGCTTAGGAGCTGGCCATTCGACAAAAGCTGTTGATGGATTTTGCATAATTGGTGATA
>JAHDFT010000229.1:0-2577 GCA_020628015.1 Bacteroidota bacterium | reverse complement strand
ATTTTAAGGACTTGTTTATCACTATCCTTAGTTGCCATTAGAAAAGGACTATCAAAGTCAAGCGAATGGATTTTTTCTGGGTCTAAAAAGAAATCCTGCAAATACAAGGTATTCGTATCTGCATTGATAGCAATTGGTGTTGCTCGACTATTGAGAAAAATAGTAGTTTGATTTTTCTGGGCTAATACAAATGTTTGATTAATAAAAAAAAGAAAACATAATACATATATCGTTTTGCAAATAAAAATATGGTTATAAAATTTCAATGCACTATTATTCACATTGAAAATGTATCTATGCATAGTTGAATTGGTTGAGTATAAAGAGATATTTTAATTAATTATACCATATATCCTAGTATATATGATATTAACTTATGTTAAAGATACAAAATTTTTCTACAATCAAGTATATTGTAACTTGATATTTACCACAAAATGAACATGATAAATACTTTAAAGTTTTTACAAAGCCAAAATCAGTAAAGATGATGGTTTATCAAGCTATTTAAAAAAAGAGGAAATATTAAAAAAGTATAGTCTTTCCTCTTTTGCATCAAAACGATAAAAATACCACAACTATCAAATTAAACAACTGAGATGCGTTCTTCTTTCTATTGTCTGTTTTGTTGTTGCCCATATTTGATCTACAGTCATGCGATGATCTTTCCAAACAATAATCCGTTCATTATCTAGCACTTTATTCATACCAGCCACCATTTCCCCATTAAATAAAACTACCAATTGCGATTTCACACTTTCTTCTGCATCTGTATACAATTCCCCATCTACCAATTTAATTTTTCCATCTTCAGTAATACGGACGTTACGAGCATGTACATCATCAATGTAAACCCCACATGCTTTGAGTTCTGCATTCAATTGTTGAAACTGTTCTATAATATCTGCTGGGCAAGTTTCTGGTGTAAGTGCATAGGGGACATATTCTTGTTCATAACGCAATTGAAAAGGTTTAAGCGCATAGGTTTTGGGTAGAGCAGTAATGCGTCCTTCTAATTTCATGCGTCTTTTTAGCCCTAGTATTTGATAGAATAACATATAATTATGAATAAACCATAAAACCAAAGGAGTCCACGCACCACACACCTTTTCTCTCCCAAGCACAAAAGCCCTGTGTTTGCTGTAATCATTATGTCCCCATCCACAAAAGTAAAGTTGTTTGACAACTCTACTAGGCTCACCTACCTTTTGATATACTGAACACCAAGCTCCTTCAGCTAATTTATTCGCTGCTTGTAGGTCATGCGTAGGATCAACTTTTTTGCGAGGAATCGGAATATTGAGGATAAGGATACAAGTAAGATTGGTAAAAGTAACCGATAATGGAATACTCAACCAACCCACTTTAAACGTACTCACCCATTGATAATGAAAATAAAAAATACTGATGACTAAAAGGCCAATCAATGAGAGTAGTGTAATAAATAATGGTAGTGTACCTGTGTTGGACAATTTCATTTTTTGCTTATTCATTGGTTAAAAGGTTTTGGAGGTTCCGAAAAACCGTTAGTGGGTCTGCAATACCGTCGAGTGCAATACAATCGGACGCAGATTGATGATAAAATGGGTTTCTTTGGGTCAATAATAGCTTATCGTACCAATTTTCTTGTTTTACTGGCTTTGTGGTCTTAATAGGTAGGCATATACAGCCAAAATTCAATAATTGTCCTCTGGAATGTTGCTGAAAGGTGATGGGCTGGCTTCGATCAATCTCATATACCTGTTTGCACCAAAATAACTGAATGATTAGTTGATTTTGTGGAAGTATAAGGATATATCGTAGGCATTGAATCCGAATGATGCCTATGACTATTAAAATCATGGCAACGTTTATTGCGATCCATAAAGAAGAAATATGAGGAAATGCAACATAACAGCAGAGATATAGGCAGGAGAGTAACAACAAAATAATGGTTTGTACTTTGGTTTCGGGTGAAAAATTTAGCCAATAATAGAAACGTGCGAAAAGGAGAAAAAAGCAAGCTAAGATCAGCTTTGTAGCAGTTGTTAATAGATATTGAATAACTAGGGTAAATATAATGATCTCCATCGCCAGCCAGCAATAGCTGAATAAATAGCCTAGGCTTGGTTGGATTATTTTTTGCATTATATTTATTTGTGTTGTGTCGTGTAATGATTTAAGCTTTATTTACTTGTGCTTGTGCTTGTGAGCTTATACTACAAATATAATGCGTTCCTTATGGCTTATCTACCAAAAAAAAGAGAGGATGTTAGTTGTTTTTGTGTATATGGATGGTCGAAAGACTTGATTTGATTGGGTTTGGGATATATTTTTTGTTAAAAATTCTTTCTTTTAAAATCAAACATTCTCCCAAAAACAGAAAAGCCACTCACCCCTAAAAGGGATAAATGACTTTTTCAATTTAAATAAAAAATGGCTCTATTTAATGTCTGTAACTAAGTATGTCTGGATGGACTTACTGAAGTTATGCCATTACTAAACATCCTTTATACTTTAACTAAAGAACAGTAAAAAAATAACTTGTCATTTTGATTGATAAATTTGCAACTATACTTCGTTAAAAAGCCTCACCAA
>JAHDFT010000228.1:6596-8703 GCA_020628015.1 Bacteroidota bacterium | reverse complement strand
GAAAAGGATTTTTTGCCTCAGCTTCAACAATTAATGACGCAATATTTTAATCCCAAAGCGGCCATTTTCCATTATCTTGGATTGACCAAAAAGATAATGGCTACTGAACTACAAAAAGAGGTAGTTAAGCTCAAAAAGTATTTTTATGTCTTGCGTCCAGTATTGTGTGCTAAGTGGATTGCGACTTATAACAGCCCTCCGCCAATGTTGTTTCATGATCTTTTGCCTTTGTTGGAAAAGGAGGAGGAAATCAATGAGGTGATTGCTGATTTATTGGAGCAAAAGGAAAAGGCAGATGAAGGGGCGACTATTGCACCGATTCCTTTGATTCATGATTTTGCGACGCAACAGATGGAGGAGATTATGCAAATAGCAAAAGAAATGGAAGCAAAGGGAATGCAGGATATAAGTGCTTTGAATGAGGTGTTTAGAGGAGTGATTTATTAATGCTCCTTTCTTCCGCCAAGAATATCTCTTAAATCACTCACCTTCTCCTTTTGTTCTGTATGTGCGCTCACAAAACGATAACCCATCATTCTAACTCCAGCAGGATTCATTAATAATTCATAGCGAACTTTATCTTCATAAAAATTGTCTGGATCAGCCAAATCTGTTTTATAGGAGAAACGATCTTGCCCTTTAGCAATGAGTTGATAATCTTCAAGGCAATGTTTAAAATAGCTATAAGCAGCAGGTAGTTTTTCACTTTTATCTTGATGGATCGCTAAGACCAAGACTGTCTTATCAGGATGAGCACGCATAATCTGATTCACCATTTCTCCATAATCTCCTCCTTCGGAGCGACTTAAACGCTCGAAGGTTAAAGGAAAGGAAATGATGATGAGATTCCGAAGAGAAGCAAAGGGAATGCCATGCCAATTGGTCGTATAATGAAATTCACTTTCTTCATCAAAAACCGCACAATTCGATAATTTATCAGATAATTCTAGCATACTTTGAGCAGTATCAATGCCCCAATATTGTAGGCGCAAATTTCGTTTGAAATGCTTTTGTCCATAACTCCCCATACTCAAAGCTGTTGCCATCATACTACCACCTACCTCTAGGATCACCAAACCATGAGAATCATCCCAATAAGTGCGAAATAGCAAACGCAAATCATCTTTTCGACAGAGCATGGCAAAGGTGTGGAAACTGGCAAAATAGGCTTTGTAAATATTATAATTAGCATAGGCCAGCACCCGTTTGTAGGGAGGAACTTGTTGCCGTTGTTGGAGGTAATCGTAGTAGGGACGGTTAAAGTCTGCCAGTCCATATTCTAAGACATCTCGTTTTAATTCTTCTTCTGAGAAACCTAGAAAAAGTCTGTCTGGATGTTTGGTTTTTTCTTCTGCAAAAGGACGCAAAACTTGTTGCTGGATGACCGTCTCTGTATCCACATCAGGCACATAAGATTGATCATCATAATCATCCGAAAAAGTATAAGGTTGAAACATAGGTAAAGGAATTTCTGAAGTACTTCTGCGGTCATCATCGTCATGATCAGCTATACCTGTTGGTTCAGGGAGCCATTCATATTGAGGAATGCCATTCCAGTCGGTGTCTTTTCCTTTCGCTTGTTTATTATTTGTTGCTGTGGTTTGGGTGGCTATTTCTTGATCTGTAGGCTGTGCTTTTTGACGATTATGGAGGAATGGAGGTAATTTTATCTTTCCTGACAAACTCCCCATTCGTTCTTTAAAAGTATTCAAAAAGGAACCTTTAGGTCTAGGCTGTTTTTCATTAGTTGGTGCATTAATTACAGGCTTAGGCTTGGCTTGACTTTGCTCCTTCTTTTTAATGATGGGTTTGGGGGCTTGTTTCTCCTTTGATTCTTTACCCATATACTGCCAAACCAAATAGACTAGATAAGCCGCTACTAGGACAGTTAGCAGGACATAAACATCTTCTAATAAAAAATTTGTTTGGAAGAATATCATCAAAGTCTTTACATTTTGATTAGGGTATAACTGACAAATTAACAAATTTAATGGATTATTTGGTTTATTTTTTCAAAAAAACAACCAATATGATAACCATCCATAATGGCGTGATTGACTTCTACCGATACAGGCATCAATAAACGATCTCCTTGTGGAAAGAATTT
>JAHDFT010000228.1:0-6496 GCA_020628015.1 Bacteroidota bacterium | reverse complement strand
GATTGACTTCTACCGATACAGGCATCAATAAACGATCTCCTTGTGGAAAGAATTTACCTAATACAATTTTGGGAATGGTTGCTTCTATATTTTTACTTCGAGCGTGTTTGATGCTGGTAAAAGAAATCCAAGGAACCGTCGAAAAATAGATCAAATCAACACGCTCTTCCTTTGGATCAAAATTGGGATTCGCTTTATGTGCTTGAAGTATTTTGGTGTTAATATGGATAAATTCCTCCAAATCAGCTACATAATCAAAATAGCAATAGGAGAACGTATTATTTGCATTCAAAACAGTTGAACCAGGGTGAATTTGCTCATAAATCACCAATTCCCCTTCCAATTCTCGAATACGAAACTCTTGAATGGCATTACATACAGTCGTTGCCGCATATAAACTCGCCAGAAAAAAGGAATATTCCTTCTCTTTGCATAAGTGATACAAAGTGGTAATGTCTACATTGGCGGTAATATTGATAAATGGATCTTCATAGGTCTTAAAAAAGTGGTATTGTGCTTGTCGTTCCCAATTATCTAGGTCGAATTTTTGTGGCATTATATAGGGTATTGGTTGATCTTGCAAAGATACTATTTTTGTAGTATTCCTATTTTAGAGGGGTATGTATATTTGCATCCATTAATCACAAATCAATCCAAGCATTAAAAATCACCCATTCCCATTCAAAAAAGCCTCCCTCAAATCCCTATCCAAACCGTCAATATAATCCCTCCCATAAGCCCCGTTTTCTAGCTCATTATATAAAAAAGACGGTAAATCTCGCTCAACTGCATTATCCCAATAAGCAATCGCCAAAGCCAGCGAAGCAACCGTATCCACATCCCCACCAAAAGCCACACTCTTTTGTAACATCGTTTTTAGGGAGTTTTCTTGGAGGAGGACGGTCAAAACAGCCTCAACCGTTTGGATGGCATCCGTTTTTACCTCCCCTACCCAATTTCCCTGCCAACGATAATCCTGAATATCCGCCAAATAGGTCAATAAATGTGCCTTTTCTCCTTTTTGGTAACAATAATAATGACTGATTAAAGCGACAGCTTGAGCAGCAAGAATGGCTGGTTGGGTATGATGTGTCACCATCGCTTGTATGCGACATTTCTCCAAAATCTCTGCCTCTTCCTTTAGTAATCCAAGCGGATAAGCCCGCATTGCAGCACCATTTCGCACACTTTTCGGCACAATCCGTTCCAGTAATTCAGCTCCCGATTCAATTTCGGTCAATAATTGATAAAACCGCTTGGCATAACCCTCTCGCACATCCCTTTTAAAGACAGCCACAAAGTATTGTGCTACATTCTCAGCAGTCCATTCTTTATTGGACAACATCAATTCTGCAATAGCTATCGCCATTTGAGTATCATCTGTATATCGTTTATAAATCCTTTCATACAAAGGATGTCGTTCATACTGGCTGACCGTATTCTGTCCCTCAATCTTTTCCCGACTTGCAAATTCAAAACCTGCACCGTAAGCATCTCCAATGGCTGCGTATAGTATCATGGTATGGTCGTGTTTGTTTTTTATTTTTCGTAAAAATAAGGTTTCTTTTAGCAATTTTATATATTATTCTTTCATGAATCATTTTAAAACCACACCAAGAAAAAAACATGAACCCAATTGCAATATCTCGCATCAAAGAAAACCAACAAACAGAATCCCGTTATCTCAACCTCAGCGGATTAGGCTTAGAATCCATTCCTGAAGCCATCGAAGACTTTATTTGGCTTGATTTCCTATACTTATCCAACAATAAAATCACCAAAATAGAAGGATTAGAAAAGCTAAGTCATCTAAAAAGATTGGATATATCCGCCAATCATCTTAGTCAAATCGAAGGACTCGATCAATTCCAATATTTACAAGGCTTAGATTTATCCAAAAACCAAATTATCAAAATTGAAAACCTCGATTCCCTCCACCAATTACAAAGCCTCCAATTGTCTAGTAATCAAATCTCAAAACTCGAAGGATTAGCCCAACTAAAGCACTTAAAAGACCTTTATCTTGGTAAAAATAAAATAGAAAAATTCGAAGGATTAGCAGAGCTAAAAGAGCTACAAACACTCTCCATATTCTCCAATTACCTCAGCAAAATCGAAGGACTAGAAAACCTCCACCAATTAAGAAAACTCTATCTAACCCTCAATCAAATTTCCGAACTAGAAGGACTCGAACACCTACTCAATCTACAAAGGCTCTATCTATCCAGAAATCCCATACTCGACCTCTCCCCCATCAAAGCCCTGATTTTAAAAGGTCTCCCTGTACGCTGGGCAAGATTGGGTGAGGGAATTTGTGTGCAGGATTGTCCGCTTGGTTATCCGCCTGTGGGCGTGGTGAAGCGAGGGGAGGTGGTGGTGAGGAGGTATTTTGAGGGAGGGTAGAAAATAAGGAAAGGAATTGTTGTTTTTATCTATTTATGGATGTTTGTATATTTTTATTTTAGGGCAAATTATTTATCTTAGTGTTAGTGTTAAGTATTAATGCCCTGAAGTCAAATAAACTCAATATTCTACATTATGAATCCAATTGCCTTAGAACTAATTAAAGAAAATCAAAAAACAAAAAGTGTTCATTTGTTTTTGGACAAATTAGACTTAGAATGTATTCCTGAAATGATTCAAGATTTTACATGGTTAGAACACTTAGATCTTTCTTATAATAAAATTTCAAAAATTGAAAATCTCAACCAGTTAGTTAATTTAACTAGGCTCTTTATTAATCATAATGAAATTGGAAAAATTGAGGGATTAGAACAACTTTGTAAATTAAAATCACTACATATTAGGTCAAATCAAATCAAAAAAATTAGAGGACTAGAAAAGTTAAAGAACTTAGAAATACTAGATTGTAGTTCAAATCAAATATTTGAAATTGAAGATATTGGAAACCTTCATAAATTAAAAATACTTTCTCTTAATTCAAATCAAATTGTTAAAATTAAAAATATTACAAAACTTCAAAAGTTACAAAGACTTAATCTGAGTTTAAATCAAATCAAAAACATTATAAAACTTCAAAAGCTTACTAATTTACAATATCTTAATTTATCTCAAAATCCAATTCAGGATATTTCTCCAATCAAACAACTTATTTTGAACGGAATGCCCGTAAAATTAGATGGAACAGGAAAAGGTATTTATATAAAAGATTGTCCGCTTAAAAATCCTCCTAGAGAAATTGCAATACAGGGTAATCAGGCTGTACAAAATTACTTCCAAGAAGTAAAAAATGAATCGAGTTATCTTTTATTAGAAGCTAAATTATTAATTATAGGAGCTGGGGGAGTGGGAAAAACTTCTTTAATGCGAAAATTACAAAACCCTAATAATAGCTTAACTGAAGAAGAAGATACAACTTTAGGTATTACCGTCAATCAACATCCCACAAAATATAAAATAGATAATCAGATTTGTACCTTAAATATATGGGATTTTGGAGGACAAGACATTTACCATCCTACACATCAGTTTTTTCTTACTAAAAATTCTATTTACATTTTAATGGAAGATGGCAGAGAACGGAAAACCGATTTTTATTATTGGTTACAAGTTCAAGAGTTATTGGCAGATACAAGTCCTTTATTTATTATTCAAAATATAAGATATAATAGCTACTGTTCCATTCCTATCAATGAGCTGAAAGGACATTTTCCTAATATTAAAGATTATTTTGAAATAGATTTAGCTCAGGTTAAAGAAGGTTATAAAGCTTTTGCTGATATTGTTATTTCTTTAAAGAGTCAATTACAAAAACTATCACATATGGGGGATTTGTGGCCTGAAACTCGTTTTAAAATACGAAAACAATTAATAGCTATGAAAGATAAGAACTATATTAGTCTTACAGATTTTCAAGAGCTTTGTGAAAATAATAATTATGATTCTCCCGAAGCTCAAAAAGAATTTTTACATCAATTACATTTTCTAGGAACAGTTTTATATTTTGAAGGTACTCCTTTTTTAGATGATATAGTGATTATTAATCCACAATGGGTTACGGATGCAGTTTATGCTATTTTTGACCGCACCAAAAAATGCTATCAAAAAAGAGGGTGCTTTAATTGGTGGGATATAAAAGAAGTTTGGCAGGATAAGATATATAAAGATAGCTATCATAAATTGTTAGCTCTTATGGAAAAGTTTGAATTGATTTTTGAGTTACCTAATACTCAGTATAACTACATTGTTCCTCTTCTTCTGCCTGATGATAAACCTGAATATAAATGGATAGAAGTTGACAATTTGAGAATGGAATATAAATATGATTTTATGCCTAAAGGGATTCTATCTCGTCTAATTGTTCGTTTACATCCTTTTATTAAGAAGGGTGTAAATAAAACAAATGAAAGTTATTGGAAAAGAGGGGTTATTTTTGAATCAGATAATACACTTGCCCAAGTTACTGAAGATTATAATGGACGGAGTTTAAAAATTGCTGTTCAAGGAAAATTTCCAGAAAAACTACTCTTTAAAATTTATACAGAAATTGATTATATTAATAAGAGTTTTTATTTTTCAGAGCGAATGAAGGTAAGTAAATTGGTACCATGCAATTGTATTATTTGTAAAGAAGCAAATCACCCTTATTTCTTTAATTATAAAAAACTTACAAACCGACAGAAACCTTATATAGAATGTTTAAAAAGCGAAGAAGATATAAATGTAAAATCCTTATTAAGTAATATTCAGTTTCCAGGATTCATATCACAAAAATCTATATTGAAAGTTTTTATTGTAGCTGATTTAAGAGATACAGAATACAAAAATGCTCTTCAAAGTCAATTGGCAATATTGGAAAGAAATAATAAAATAAGTATTTCGGATACAATAGAAATAGAAGTTGGTAAGGATAGGTATAAAGTAATTACCCAAAAAATCAAAGAATCGGACATTGTTGTTTTACTTCTAACGTCTAACCTATTATCTTCTAGTGATATAAATGAAAAAATCCTTTCTAAAGTATATGAGCAATACAAAACAAAAGATATTCACGTATGTCCTGTTTTAGTTAAAGCTTGTCTTTGGGAAGAGACTAATTACAAAGACACTCAAATGACTCCACAACATCCTGAACAGGGTATAATTCCCATTACCCAATGGAAAGATATAGAAGATGCATGGGCAAGAGTTAGTCGAGATATAAGACAAATAGTTGAAAAACAAATATCATAACTGTATTTTATTTTACAATAACATTTAAAATTATTGAGAAACAAAAACTGAATACTGAAAAAAAAAATTATTATTTTTAATTTCAAAAAAGTAAACTATGTCAGATAAAACTGGAAATGTAGACGATGATAATATCGCAAATATAATAAACTCTCTAACTGTAGAGGATCAAACTAAATTAGTTGAGATTTTAAAAAAACTAAATGTGCTTGGTGATATAATTCAGGAACATGAAAGACAACATAATAAGTTAATTTTTTTTAAGAAAAAAAGACATGAAATTAGACCAATAATTAAAAACTTTTTAGAACAAATTACTCAAGAAAGTTATATTCCCAATGAAGTAAAAACCCACTTTAAAGAGTTCAAAACGGCTTTTTTGGAGGCAACTGCTAATAATGATAAGTTTTATCAAATAGTAGATGGAATGGATTTTTTCACACTTGGTCTAATTTATTATTTCTATGATAAAGATTATGTTAAAGCAAAAAGAGCATTTCATGAGGCGTTGGAAAAAGGTTATTATAAAAACGAAGAAATATATGCTAGATTGGGAGCCTGTTATTTAAAAATTAACGATGAGGCAGAGGCTCTTCGTTTTTTAACTAAAGCAACAGCAGCTAACTATCCACCTAGCTTTTATAATTTGGGTTTATTTTATAAAAGTATACGAGATTATGAGAATGCAGCCAAGGCTTTCAAACAAGCTTTTACTATAAAACCAGATTATTATTTAGCAAGAAATAATTATGGGACAACATTAAGTAAAATGGGAAAACATAAAGATGCTATTTATGTGTTGGAGAAATTGGTTAATATGAAAGAAGATTATTATTTAGCTCATTACAATCTTGCTTGTAGTTTATGTCTTTCTATCGAAAAAAAATCAATATCATTAAAAAATGAGAAAAGGATAATAGTAAAAATATTAGAACATCTTAGAGAAGCATTTAGAGATGTGCGATATATTGTAGAAGCTAGAGTTGATCAAGACTTAAGTTACATTAATGAATATAATTCCAAATATTATCCAGAGTTTGATACTTTAGCTATTTTTTGTACTAAAAAATTCTTAAAAAAATAGCAAGTAAATTAATTGTATATTGAGTCTTGTTTTAGGAATTAAATCCATATTTGTCCCTTAAAACAAACGCCCAAAACCACCCAGTCTTCTTCATAAAACCATGCAATTGAACATGTAGAAAATTACTATAAAACCTAATGTTTTTTTTAATAACACACCAAACCAAAATGCCCCACAAAAATATCTACCAAATCACCAAGATTATCGGCGGTCAATACC
>JAHDFT010000227.1 GCA_020628015.1 Bacteroidota bacterium | reverse complement strand
TCATTACTAGATACGACAAGACTAATTTCAAAGTCTCCTGCACTAGTGAAAGTATAACTAGGATTAGCAGCCGTACTAAATGGCACACTATTGATATACCATTGATAATTGCTTGCATTTCCTGTACTGGTATTGGTAAAATTGACTGTTGTACCTGCATTTATCGGGCTAGTAGGTGCATAAGTAAAACTGGCAGTAATTGGATTGGAGCAAGGAGCCAAACAACCTAATGAGTTCGTCAAACTATTTCGAGAATGACAGAGTGCATCTAGTATTCGTGTCTTTTGTCCAAATGTAAAGGTGTGTTTACAGGACAATTCCCCATAATCCATATAATTATTCCGCAAATCATTTTGATCTGTTGCAAAACCAGAATTGGCATCTGTAGTACAGCTATTCGTTGCATAACAAGGGCTAGTAAGCGTATTGTCATTATCTGGTGGAGTATCACAAACTTTATCCCCATCCACTAAGCAATTAGTATTGGTACAACCACCTTGAAAGGTGTGATAGAGATTGAAATAATGTCCCAAATCATGTACCCCAACTTTGGCATTATGACAATCACTTGCCCACAAACTTGCCTCATTGACCAAGCCATCTGCCAAAGTCCCATGAGCAGCAGGAAATGTCGCATAGCTTCCCACATCACAGCCAGCATTAGAACAAGTATTGCAAATATCTTGTACCAACCAAATATTAATATAATCTGTTGCTGGCCAAGGATTCACATTAGGCGTTCCTCCTGTTTGGGATAGATTTTTGAGGGCAGCATCTTCTGTACATTGATCCAAATCGGTTAAATTGGGTGCATAGTGTCGGGTAATCCCATCACTAGGATTATTATTAATGTCTCGTTGGGCCAAGCAAAATTGGATACCGATATTTTCACCACTTGGCTCTCCATCACAGACAGACATCCCAGCAAAGGCTTGATTTAAATAAGCTATCCCTAGTTGAATATCTGCAATGGATAGGTTTTCATTCCTACCAATAGGAGTCGGATTACCACTTCCAGAAGGGTAATCTCCATAAACTACATGTACAACAACTGGAAGGGTAATGACTCCATTTCCACAGGCCATGCGTTCATTAGGAGCTGATTCCATACGCATTTGATAGGCTTCCTCCATTTGCTTTATTTTGTTGGTGGAAATGATTTCCTTTTGTAAAAGCTCTTGGTGAAAATGATCGGTTCCGCAATCGAATAATATGGGTTTTTCTTGTCCTTGTACTATAGTTGTATAGTAAAATAGAAAAAGACTTAGGTATAAAAAAACTTGTTTATTCATAATGATAAGAGGTTATTTAAATATGAATTAAAGAGTGTATGCTAAAAAAGATTGGGTGAGGTTCGGATAAGGAAGAAGTATGTGATTTGTAAAAATGATTAAGCAACAAGCAAAAATATAGCTTACTCTAGGCCAAAGCTCTCCTATGCTTTCCACTTACTAGATTTTATCTCTAGTAGGTGGAAAGGTATATCTAGGCTTTAGATATTATTTGTTATGTGTACAAATGGTCATTAATATTTCACCACCTTTTCCCAATAATACTTCCCATCTATTATTGCAGACAAGAGATAAGTTCCTGCTGGCCAATCATATGTATCAAAAATAATAGAGGAATGATTTGGATGATTATTAAAAACTTCTTGCACTCGCCACAAACGACCTTGAATATCGTGAACTTGAACTTTCAATACCTCTTGTGTTATGTTGTTCAAATCAATGAATAAGTGATCTTGAACAGGATTGGGGTAAACCTTCCAATTGGGCTTAAGTTCCACATCCTGATTACTGCCTAAAGGAATACGATCATCATTATCCTCCGCATTATCCACATAACCTAGTGGTTTTTCACAAGCGGTATAAGGAAAATCTGGATCACCCAAACCATCTCCATCTGCATCATAATACCAAGTAGGCATGCCCGATCCATTACAAATATCACATTCATCAATAATCCCTTCACAATTGGAAATTGGAAGATCGAATGTGTAGGTTTTATTGGCTAATCCGATATGGGTAGTTAGTCCATTGGCGAGGGTGAGTTCGGTATTGTCTAGGGTGACAATGACATTTTTAAGGGAATCTAAGGTGGGTAATACTTCTATATCCGCAATAACGGTGGCTAATTTGCCTGAGCCAGAGGCATTTTGATGGTCGATACGGGTCAAGGCGGTTTCTAAATCGAAGCTATTTTCATTGAGTATATGAACATCATAGATGCTTAGTACATCCTGCCCTTCTATTCCTAGCCAAGACCCTTCAAAATCTAAGGATACTTGATTAATTTGCTTGACTCCAGGTAGGAATAAACTTGCCTCAAAACCAATCCCATAGGCTGTTACCGCACTTGCTTCAGGGTCTTTTAAGTAAATCTCTATAGTCACAACAGCTAGGCTATCTGCATTTAAACTGCGGCTGACTTTCGTCTTTGTTTCTAATTGTATGGGACTTTGTCCTTGTACTTTTGAAGGAGTTGTTGCATAGGTTTTACCATAGTTTAACTCAATCGCAAATTGATCTCTCAAATCTACTTGCCCATCTCCATTGGCATCTAAATGTTTGTAATCTGCCAGTCTTCCCATTCCCCAAGGAGCGCTTGCTTGTGCTTGCCAGAAAAAGGAAGCATCTAAGCGTTTAGTACCTCGCAAACCTATTGCCAAACCTAATTCTAATGCATCTTTATAATCCACTATTCCATCTTTATTTAAATCACCTGGATAGACACAATCCCTATCTTTAATTATTTCAATAGTATCTACATTAATATCTCCACAAAGTCCAGTAATTTTCAATATATAAGTCCCTGCTTGTTCTGCTTGTAAAGAAGGTGTTGTCCCAATAATTTCTCCTGCTTTTCTCCATTCATAATTATAGACCTCTTCTTGTATATTGGATGCTAAAAGTGTCGTAGCTCCTTCACATAATAATTGATCGGCTCCTAAATCTAAGTTTTGTTCATCGACTCTTTCGTGGATGGTGATGGTTTGGCAATCATAGTCATAACAGTCTTCTGTTCGTGTTACCATACATATCCAATTTAAACCTGTTTGCCCGAAGGAATGCTCTTTGTCATCAGAAGACCAATATCGTACTTGAAAATCTGGTTCTTTATTTATCACCCAACTATGTGAAGTACTTGATGCTTGATTAGTCATTATTCTATTAAATATCACTTCTTCTTTTATACAAGCTGCTTTAGGTCCTACAAAACTTACTTCTATTCTTAAAGAATCAGGGGCATTTCTATTCAAACAAGCTACGTGAAAATAACTCCCAATTAATATTTCTCCTGTCTTTTTATCTTTCTCCAAACTCCTAGCAAGATTAACAGGTGTAATAGTCAATTCAGCAGGTGGGGAATAACTTGACCAAGATGCAAAGGTATCTACCCCATTAAATCTGTGTGCTCCTCTATTTAAAGTACCTATCCAAATATCGCCTGAATCATCTTCCATTAAGCTTAAAGTCTCTCGATCAGCAAGTCCAGAATTATCCTTATTCAACCCAATCCAATCCTCCTCAATATTGCCATCACTAATCTTAACAATACCATCTCTAAAAGTACTAATCCAAATATGACCTTTCGTATCTTCCAATAAATCAGAAATTTCATTGTAAGGCAATATAGAGTTGTCCGCATTAAAGATCTTTCCATTATTGAAGCTTAATTCTGGCCATAGAGCTAATCCATTATCTGTGCCAATCCAAAAATTATTTTTCCGATCTATTAATAAAGTATTAATATGATTATCTGGCAATAAACTATTATCAACTGTCCAATGAATAAATTGCTGTCCATCAAATTTGACTAGTCCTTCACCTGTCCCTAACCAAATATTGCCATCCTGATCTTCTGCTAATGCATTAATATGGGTCTTAGGTATACCATTTTCCCCTGCTTTATAAATCTGCCATTCCGCTATATTTTCACTAAATTGAATCAAAGCATCATCTGTTCCTATCCATATATTACCCAATTGATCTTCAAATAATACTCTAATATCATTATCGGTCAAAGGACTATTAAAAAATGTCCAATGTTTGTATTGCTCATCTTTAATTAGCGTTAAGCCTGCAAAAGTAGCTACAAATAGATTATTATAACGGTCTACTAGCAAGTCATTAATTTTGGCATAGGGTAAACCATGTGGCGTTAAATCCAATACCTCCCATCTATTAGATGAATGCCATTGTATTAATTCTCCAAAACTATTGCCCATCCAAACGATTCCATTATTATCCATCATCCAATTGCTAAAAATAGCATTTTGAGTACTTTGAATTGTCCAATTATTAATATTTTCTCCTTCAATTTGTATTAAATAATTGGTGGTACTCAAACAAATTTGATTTTGTGCATTAACTGCCAAATTATTAATTGTCCCTTCTTTCAATAATTCACCTCCACTATTAAAAACTTGCCATTCTTCTTGGTCGAAATCAAAACGTGCTAATCCATCAGTCGTACCCAACCAAATAACTCCTTCTTGATCTTCTACAATTTTACGTATTTCATTATTCGGCAAAGGGTAATTGTCTTGGTTATAAATCATCCATCTTCCTCGATCATTGCCATTTAAAAGTACTAGACCTCCTCTAGTTCCCATCCATAATCTATTTTGACTATCTTCAAATAAGACTTCAATATAAGGATTGGGCAATTCACTATTGTCCTGATTAAAAACCATCCATCCCGTTGTTGAGACACCATCAAATTGATGGAGACTACCATAAACGGCCACCCAGATCATTCCTTGATAATCCTCTAGTACATAACGAATATTATTATAGACCAATTCGGAATTGCTTGCATTAAATAATTGCCATTGATCAATATCTGTTTCATGAAATTTAATGAGTCCAATCGTTGTAGCGATCCAAATATTATTTTGTCGATCCTTGACTATTTGATTAATCATTTCTCCTCGAAGTAATTCACTAAACTGGCTCAAAACCTCTTGCACTCCTGTTGTATGATTGACCTTTCGCAACTCTCCATTATCCAAAGCGACCCAAACCCAATCACCATCATATAAAATTTCAGTAATCCCCTTCTTATGTGGAAATACTCGCCAAGCTTCTGTATTATAGCAGGTTTTGTCTTCTCCTATCGTTATTTCTTGACAAGATTGGGCAGTAGAACAGTCATCTGTAATACTTAGACAAACATTATAAATGCCTTGGACATCATATTTATGTTCCTGTTCTATATTTCCACTAGCTTTTTGCCCATCTCCAAAATCCCACTCGTAAGTCCTTGCTTGATTAAAATTAGCATGTACAATGAGGTTTGCATAATACTTAGCGTAGGTAAAAGTGGGATCTGGAGCAGGCTGGATGCTAATTAGTTGACTGTATTCATCTCTACAAACGCAATTGTTGTCTTTTGTGCGTAGGATTAGGGTACTTTCTCCTTTATCTTTATCTTCAAGGTCTAGAGTTAATTGATCACCTGTGCCTAATAATTCCCCATTCATCCACCATTCACAGGTCAAATCATTAGTGGTTAGGCTGGTGTTTTTAAGATTGATGGTTTCGCCAATGCAATAAGTGGTTTTGGGTAGGAGAAAATGGGCGGTATGGGTGCAGGTATTGATGGTAAAAGAAGCACTTTCTCCCTTGATATGTGGAATCGTAGCATCTGAGACTCTAATAATGGCTAGAGAGGTGTTGATGTCGGGTACAGTCCATTCAAAAGAGCCATTATTGGGAATGTCAGCGGCAATAGATGACCAACTCGCTCCCCCATTGACCGAATAATCAATATCAACCCTTTCTACTGGATAAGTCCCTAATGTTTCCCATTGAATGTTGGTATCATCTCCAAATTGGAAGGTCGTTTTTTCTTGATGACTGCTTAATTGAATTTGGGCATCTACTTGTTGTGACGTACAATCCTCATCTCCTAGACCTACAGCACACCAAGCAGTAATGACTTGTTTGACTTCCTTAGAGTCCTTACCATATAAATCAATCGCTGCCTGAATGGAGCCTGCTCTAGCATCGCTATATTGAGCTGTTTTAGTCAAATAAGTCGTTAGATTTCGATAAGTAATGGCAGCCGCTTTCTCGATGCCGATCCCTTCTACTTCATAAAAATTAATCTCCTCAGAGACGACACTTCCGCCTTCGGATAATAGATAAAACCAGTAGTTTTGAACGCCACTATTGGTGTGAATCCCACCAGCATCACCTGCCTCCTTCCACCAAAAAGCTCCTTGATAAGATTTTGGCTGGCGAATATCTGCCTCATTAGAACTGGGGTTAGACATACTACGGGAGCCATGTAAATGATTGGGCATCACTTGCTCCCCTATATACCAATTGGCACAACTTGGATCAGCAAAAAGCTCCTTTGCCACATAATATTCAATCACCGTAGCAAAAATATCGCTAAAAGACTCATTCAAAGCTCCTGATTCATAGGCATAGACCAAATTAGCAGTATTTTGAGTCAAACCGTGGGTCAATTCGTGAACTACAATATCTAAACTGCTTAGAGGCAAGTATTTAATGCTGTCTCCATCTCCTAGAGCTATCCAATTGCCTGTCCAAAGCGCATTGTTGTATTTTTCTCCATAATGCACCCAAGCCCGCAATTTTGCTCCTTGCCCATCAATACTATTGCGTTGATGTACTTTGAGGAAATAATCGTAAAATTGCTCCATTGCCCAATATGCATTAACCGCCACAGGATCTTGGTCAAAATAAGGGCTAGTGCTGGTGAATGACACCAATGGAAAGTGGGTTTCGTTCAATGCATTATACACGACGATGCCTCTGGATTCCTGCTCTAAATAATAGCGGCTTTCTTGTTCCTGGGCGGTAATGGCTAAACCTTCTTTTTGATCACACAAACCATAACCACCATGTCCTGTACAAGACGTATCATTGAATCGGCAAAATTGAGCGATTGTATTGAGGATGGTTCCATCCTGAGCATCTACGTATATATGGTATCGCTGCATGGGTTTTAAGGCAAAAATATCAAAGCGGTAAGCTAGGCGGTAATTGGTTTTTATAGCTCCTTGTCCCAAGTATTCATCTACAATCACCAATTCACCAGTAGGATAATAAGTGGCACAAGAATCCTTTTCTGTATGTTTTAGAGTTTGTTCAACCTGAGCATCTTCCCAGGCATAGACCTCCGCATTGACATGCCCTAAAGCCTTTTTCAAAGCGGCTTGTTCACTAATATTAGGAACCGTATTTAATTCCAGATCTGTAAGCAATTTTCCATTGACCTGTCGTACTTGATCTTTATAAGCATGAACCAATAATTCTGCTCCTTCGATAGGAATGTTTTTATAAGTTTGTTGATACTTATTATGGCTAAATCCTAGTAGATCTGTATAACTAGATTGCCACAGCAATTCATCTACTGGTCGGAGTCCTAAATAAGTCCACTTTTGACCCTGATCTTGTGTTAAAGATTGTGAACTAATCGGGCTATTTTCTTGAAAGACCAACCAGCCTTCCTTTTGATGATCTTCTTTAAGGTATTGCGGAAGAGATTGATTGTTTTTTTGTTGTGCTTCTGCTATTAAAAACAAACAACATAAAAATAGGGCGGTAAGGATAAGTGCTTTTTTCATGAATGCTAATGTTTATGATGTTAAGCAGTGATTGTTTCAAGTTCCACTACAAAACTAAAGCATTCCAAAAAGATAAAAAATTGAAATAAAATGGAGTTGTTAGTTGATAGGTATGATTTATTTGGGGCTTATTTTCTTAGATTATTTAAATGTTGGAGTATATACTTATTATTAAGCAATGATTTATACAATATAATTATTCTTACCTATGTGATCCTTACTGGTTTTTGTTGGCAGAATAAGTTGGCTATTTTTTACGGAATTTTGTCAAGTAAATGTGCGATCCTGCTAGGGTAGGATAAAAGTATAAGCCCCTTAAACTAAAAGTTAGATCTATTCCATCACTAAAAATCCAAAGGATTCAAATGCTTAAAATGCCCATTCATTTGAATAAGCTTCTTCATCCGTTCTGTTTCTATAATGACAGGAATTACTTTGCGTAAATGCTCTAAAATAATGGTTTGCCGATCACTTTCTCTGGTGATTTGTAATAAATTCAATTCTTGTTCTAGGTTCATCCCAATATAATGGGCAATATCAAAACTCTTAGACGATTCTCTTGAACGTTGAATTTTTAGTACCTCGTATAGCTTATCTAACTCTGCATCTATTTTTTCTCGTAATATAAAATCTTCATCGTCAATATTTTCCAAAGGTACGACCATACCCCCTGGATACAATTTATCGGTTTCTCGCTTCTTAAACTGAATCACCCGAACCGCATTTAGCCCAACTGTCTTAATATCCATTTCCCCACGTTCATATTTCTTCACCACCTCCACAATCTTCATTTCGGTACCATACTCCCCTACTGTTCCATTTAGAAAGACAGGAATCACAAAAGTACTATCCTGCTCCAAGCAATCTTTTACCAATTGGCGATAACGTGGCTCAAAAATATGCAAATTGATCTCCTCTCCTGGAAAAGGGACTAGATTAAGTGGAAATAAAGGTAGCTTTTTAGATTCCATATAGCAATGGGTCGTTTTTTAAAATTTAGTAAGTACAATACTAAAAATATAAATAAGGACAACAATATATACATTTGAAGTCGGAAATAAAAGAAAAATATCAAGTATTCCATATTATCTAATCTACTGACGTATAGTAATGGAATAGAAATAAAT